>CANJDH010000057.1 GCA_947473125.1 Burkholderiales bacterium | reverse complement strand
GCCACTTGTAGCCCATCTGGTTGATCCAGGCGCTGATGCCCTTGCCGTCCTGGTAGAAAAAATACAGGATCCACAGCGCGAACAACAGGGTGGCCAGGCGCGAGGTCAGGTCGAGGAACACGGTTTGCGCCGCGTTGCGGATCAACACCGGTTTAACCGTCGAGCCATCGCGCAGAAATCTCGTGACCGGCGTAAAATTCCGTAAATTGTTTTTTGATGGACAAGCCCAATGGAACTCGTCGTCCAAATCCCGCAATCATTGCCCGACGCGATGCAGCGTTCGCCCGAAGAATTCGCACGTGATGCGAAAATGGCGATGGCGGTCAAGTTCTACGAGATGAAACGCCTCTCATCGGGCATGGCTGCGCAGTTGGCCGGCGTGTCGCGCGTTGAGTTTTTGCTTGAATTGCACCGCTACGGCGTGGCCGTCATTGATCTGAACGCAGCCGAAATCGCATCCGACGCGGCCAATGCCTGACCGCACAATTGTCGTCAACACTACGCCACTGATCGCGCTAGCTGCGGCGGGCTGCTTCGACGCGCTGCCACTCTTGTATCAACACGTGATCGTGCCGCTTGAGGTCGCCGGGGAAATCCGTGCCGGCGGCACACACGGAATCGGGGCGGCGGAACTGAATAGCTCAGCGTGGCTTGAAATACAAACCAGCCACGCGATGATTCCCCCGTATCTTGCCAATGCACTCGACCGCGGCGAAGCTGCAGTCATCGCCACAGCGCTGGATCGCGGCATCCGATTGGTGTGCATCGACGAGATTGTCGGGCGGCGCATGGCGCGATTGTCCGGCCTTAACCTTACCGGCTCGCTCGGCATTCTCATCAAGGCAAAGCGGCGTGGTTTTCCAGTCGTGATCGCGGATGCCGCGCGGCGCATGCATGATCACGGAATCTGGCTCTCGGCGCAAGTGATTGCGAGTGCGCTGGCTGCTGCAGGGGAAGTTTGAGCGGCGACAGGTGCGCGCTCGATGTCGCCGCCCAAGATTCAGGATAGGCTCGTTCAGTTGACCGCCCGTCAGCTCAGCGCAGCGTCTTCATGTTTTGCGTGAGATCGAGGTCGATCGAGGTTTCATCGCGCGCCGCTTCGCGGAACAGCACCACCAGCAGCACCAGCAGCACCGGCCCGATGATCAGGCCGACGATGCCCATCGTGCCGACGCCGCCGAAAATGCCGAACAGGATCGCCAGGAACGGCAGCTGCGTGCCGCCCTGGATCAGCACCGGGCGCACCAGGTAGTCGGCCAGCATCACGATCAGGGTGCCGATGGCGAACACGGCGATGCCCGCCACGGCGTGGTCGCCGGCAAACAGCACGAAGCCGATCAGCGCAAACATCAGCGGCGCGGCCATCGGAATGAATGCGATCACCGCGCCGATCACGCCGAGCGTCACCGCCGAAGGCACGCCGCAAGCCCACAGCAGCAGGGATAGCAGGATCGCCTCGGCAAACCCCACAATGACGATGCCGTTGACCGCGGCGCGCATCGCGCCGGGCAGCTGGAACACGTAAGAAGGCCAGCGCCGCTCCAGCCACTTGTAGCCCATCTGGTTGATCCAGGCGCTGATGCCCTTGCCGTCCTGGTAGAAAAAATACAGGATCCACAGCGCGAACAACAGGGTGGCCAGGCGCGAGGTCAGGTCGAGGAACACGGTTTGCGCGGCATTGCGGATCAGGTCGAGCTGGGCTTCAAGGATGCCGGTGAGCTGCTTCGGGCTGGCGAGGTATTTGTTCCAGTATTGGACCAGCCATTCGCTCACCAGCGGCATCTTGTACAGCACCTGCGGCGCCGGCCGGCCGTAGGTATCGGCGTCGATCAGGAAGGTGGCGGTGCTGTAGATGTCCTGCGACAGGAACACCAGCAGCAGCGCCATCGGGCCGACCAGCAAAAACAGCACCAGCGCGGTGGAACAGGCCGCCGCAATGCCATGGCTGTTGCCGGTGTGCTTGAGGATTTTTTCGTGCACCGGCCAGGTCGCGACGGCGAGGATGCCGGCCCAGATGACCGCCAGGATGAAGGGCGACAGCACCACAAAGGCACCGAACAGAATGCTCGCGGTAAAGAGGATGCTCACCAGCAGCTTGGCGGACTGAAATTCTCCCGGGGAATGCATGCTCACTGGCGGCCTGGCTGGTGGTTGGAGTGCGACATTCGGTGCATCAAGGACGGGATGACTGGCTGGTGCGACGACTGGCTGCCGAACCGGCCAGCCTGCGGAACCGGCCACCGATAGAGGCTGTGGCTGGATGTAATTGTACGGGGTGGCGCCCAACCCGCCAAGCCCTGGCGCGTGGCCTGGCGCGTGGCGGATCAGGTACGCAGGCGCAGCGCGGCGTTGATGCGCTGCGCCGAACGCTTGAGCATCGGCAGCAGCTTGCGCGTCATGTGGGACTGGGTGATGCGGCTGGTATTGCCCGACAGGTTCATTGCCGCGATGATGTTGCCGGCGCGGTCGAACAAGGGCACGGCGATCGAGCACAGGCCTTCCTCGAGCTCCTGGTCGACCACCGCATAGCCCTGGGCGCGCACCTGGGCGATGAGCTTCTTGAGCGACTTGGGGCTGGTCACGGTTTGCCTGGTGCGCGGTGTCAGGTCGGATGCGCCAAGGACAGCGTCGAGCCGGGCCGCATCGAGCCCGGAGAGCAGTACCCGCCCCATCGAGGCGCACCAGGCCGGCAGGCGGCTGCCGATCGACAGGTTGATGGTCATTATTTTGGACGTGGGTACGCGCAGGATGTACACCACCTCGGTGCCTTCGAGGACCGAGATCGAGCACGATTCATGGGCCTCGGCGACCAGCTGTTCCATCATCGGCTCGGCCACGTTCCACAGCGGCGTGGTCGAGAGGTAGGCGTAGCCCAGGTCGAGGATGCGCGCCGACAGGCGGAACTGGCGGCCTTCCTGTTGCACGTAGCCGAGCTGCTGCAGGGTCAGCAGGATGCGCCGTGCGCCGGCGCGGTCCAGGCCGGTGCGCGCCGCGACCTCGGTCAGGGTCTGCGCCGGCGCTGCGGCGTTGAAGGCGCGGATCACCGACAGCCCGCGCGCAAATGACTGCACGTAGCTGTCGCTCGGCGTCGGACGCGCGGCAGCGGTGGCAGTCCGGGGTTGCGGTGCAGCAAGACGCATCGGCTGTGGCCCTCATGAAAAGCGATTGACAAGCCTCGCGCGATTGCGCATCCTTCGCCCTCTTCATCGCCATACGTCGCAATACGAACATTGGTTCGCAATTAGAACTTTTTACCATACTCCCCAACGGATGAACAGACCCCATGCAGGACTTTGTCTATAGCGCCCATGCGGCGCGTGTGGTGTTCGGCGCTGGCAGCCTGAACCACCTGGAGCGCGAGATCGGCCTGCTCGGCGCGCAGCGCGCCCTGGTGCTGGCCACGCCGGAGCAGGCGGCGCAGGCCGAAGACCTGGCGCGGCGCCTCGGCAGCCGCTGCGCGGGCGTGTTCGCCAGGGCCGTGATGCACGTGCCGATCGAAACCGCCAGGCTGGCGCGTGAAGAAGCGCGCCGGGTCGGCGCGGATTGCGCCGTGGCCATCGGCGGCGGCTCGACCACCGGCCTGGGCAAGGCGATCGCGCTTGAGTCGGCGCTGCCGATCCTGGCGATCCCGACCACCTACGCCGGTTCGGAGATGACCACCATCTACGGCATCACCGAGGGCGGGCAAAAAAAGACCGGGCGCGACGCACGCGTGCTGCCCAAAACCGTGCTCTACGACCCGGAACTCACGCTCAGCCTGCCGGCGGCGCTGTCGGCCACCAGCGGCATGAATGCGATCGCCCATGCCGTCGAGGCGCTGTATGCGGTCGATGCCAACCCGATCATTTCGATGATGTCCGAAGAGGGGGTCCGCGCGCTGGCGCTCGGGCTGCCTGCCGTGGTGGCAAACCCCGCCGACATCGAGGCGCGCTCGCTGTGCCTGTATGGCGCCTGGCTGTGCGGCATGGCGCTCAACGGCACCTCGATGGCGCTGCACCACAAGCTGTGCCATACGCTGGGCGGCAGCTTCAACCTGCCGCACGCGGAAGTGCAC
The DNA here is from genome assembly GCA_947473125.1 of Burkholderiales bacterium. Lineage (GTDB taxonomy): Bacteria > Pseudomonadota > Gammaproteobacteria > Burkholderiales > JAEUOS01 > CANJDH01. Next base: position 24,518 of record CANJDH010000057.1, on the reverse strand, counting down.
ACGGTGGTGTTGCCGCATGCCACCGCCTACAACGCCAAGGCCGCGCCCGAAGCGATGGCGCGAGTGGCGCGCGCACTCGGCGCCGCCAGTGCGGCGCAGGGCTTGTACGAACTCGAAGGTAAACTCGGTACGCCGCGCGCCCTCAAGGATATCGGCATGCCCGAATCGGGGCTGGACCAGGCCGCCGATCTGGCGGCGGCCAACCCCTATGCCAATCCGGTGCCGATCCGGCGCGAGGCGATCCGGCAATTGCTTGACAACGCTTTTCACGGGAGGGCACCGCATGATTGACAAGATCGTCGCATCCGTTGCGGATGCACTGGCCGACGTACAGGACGGTTCGACCATCCTGATGGGCGGTTTCGGCGGGGCCGGCATGCCCAGCGAACTGATCGACGGCCTGATCGAACAGGGCGCCAAAGACCTGGTGATCGTCAACAACAACGCCGGCAACGGCGAAACCGGCCTTGCAGCCCTGCTCAAGACCGGGCATGTGCGCAAGATCATCTGCTCGTTCCCGCGCCAGGCCGACTCGCACATTTTCGACGGCCTGTATCGCGCCGGCAAGCTCGAGCTCGAACTGGTGCCGCAAGGCAACCTGGCCGAGCGCATCCGCGCGGCGGGCGCCGGCATCGGCGGGTTTTTCACGCCGACCGGTTACGGCACCGACCTTGCCAAGGGCAAAGAGACGCGCGAGATCAACGGGCGCATGTACGTGCTCGAGAGCCCGATCCATGGCGACGTGGCCCTGGTCAAGGCGGAGAAGGGCGACCGCTGGGGCAACCTCACCTATCGCAAGGCGGCGCGCAATTTCGGCCCGATCATGGCGAGCGCGGCAAAATGCGCGATTGCGCAGGTCTACGAGACGGTCGAACTCGGCGCGCTCGACCCGGAAAACATCGTGACACCGGGGATTTTCGTCAAGCGCGTGGTCAGGGTGGGGCGCGCCGCGGCACAACTGAAGGTGGCAGCATGAACGCGATCGTGAAGGAAACATTCAAGCGCCGCACCCGCGACGAAATGGCCGCGTGCGTGGCACGCGACATTCCCGAGGGCGCCTACGTCAACCTCGGTATCGGCTTGCCGACCCTGGTGGCGAACCACCTGCCGAAAGGCCGCGAAGTCTTTTTGCACAGCGAAAACGGCATCCTCGGCATGGGGCCGGCACCGGCCAAAGGCGAAGAGGATTGGGACCTGATCAACGCCGGCAAGCAGCCGGTGACCCTGCTCACCGGCGGTGCTTACTTCCACCATGCCGATTCGTTTGCGATGATGCGCGGCGGCCACCTCGACATCTGCGTGCTCGGCGCGTTCCAGGTGGCGGCCAACGGCGACCTGGCCAACTGGCACACCGGCGCGCCCGATGCGATTCCCGCCGTGGGCGGGGCGATGGACCTCGCCGTCGGCGCCAAGCGGACCTTCGTGATGATGGAGCACCAGACCAAGGCCGGTGAATCGAAGATCGTCGCGCAGTGCAGTTACCCGCTGACCGGCGTCGCCTGCGTGCGCCGCGTCTACACCGATCTCGCCACCATCGACATTACTGCGGCCGGGCTCAAGGTGCTCGACATGGCCGAGGGGCTGACCCTGGCCGAACTGCAACACATCACCGGCGTGCCGCTCCAGGCAGCCTGAACCGACGCAACCGTGCCGCCTTCACCAACCACAAGGAATTGACTGCAATGAGCCACAAAATCGGCTGGATCGGACTTGGACGCATGGGCGAAGCCATGGCGATCCGCCTGCTCAAGAACAAGTGTGATGTGTCGGTGTGGAATCGCACCGCATCCAAGGCCGAACCGCTCAAGCCCTACGGCGCGAAGATCGTCGCCGCCAAGCCTGACCTTGCCGGCTGCGATATCGTGTTCACCATGGTCTCGACCACGGCCGACCTGAAACAAGTGCTGTTCGAGGCCGGCGGCTTGCTGTCGACGGCGGCGAAACCGAAAATGGTGGTTGATTGTTCCTCGATTTCGCAGGAAGGCTCGGCCGACGTGCGCGCCGAACTCGAGAAGCGCGGCATCGCCTATCTGTGTGCGCCGGTGTCGGGCAATGCCAAGGTGGCCAAGGCCGGCAAGCTGTCGGTAGTGGCATCGGGCCCGAAGGCCTCGTACGAACTGGTCAAGCCCTACCTTGCCATGCTCGGGCGTTCCGAGATCTGGCTGGGCGAAGGCGAGCTGGCGCGCATCTGGAAGATTGCGCACAACACCATGTTTGGCGTGATCATCCAGACGTTCTGCGAAGTCGCGGTGCTGGCCGAGAAGGCCGGGATTCCGCGCCATGTGTTCCTCGAGTCGATCAACAACTCGGTGCTCGGCTCGATGTACACCAAGTACAAGACGCCGACCCTCACCAATCTGACCTTCGACAAGGTGACCTTCACGCCGCAGCTGCTGTTGAAGGACATGGACCTGGGCATGAGCGCCGCGAAGAAATACGGCGTCACGATGCCGGCTGCAGCGGCCACGCGCGAGTCGATTTCGAGCCTGGTCGGGCGCGGCCACGACAACGTCGACTTCTCGATCCTGCTGGTCGAACTGGCCAAGAGCGCCGGGCTCGAACTGACGCCGGACAATGTCGAAATGAGCGACGGGCTGGAGTCGTAATTCGATGGCGGTTACCCACACCCGTACCCTGATTCGCGGTGCGATGATCGTCTCGATGGACGAGGCGGTTGGCGACCTGACCGGCGACGTGCTGGTCGAAGGCGAGCGCATCGCCGCGATCGGGCCGGCGCTGCAGGCGGCGGACGCAGACGTGATCGAGGCGGCGGGCCACATTGTCATCCCGGGCCTGATCAATGCCCACATGCACACCTGGCAAACCGCGTTGCGCGGCGTCGCCGCCAACTGGACCTTGCTCGAATACTTCAAGCATGTGCATGCGGGCCTGGCCACGGTGTTCAAGCCCGAAGACATCGCCATTGCCAACCTGATGGGCGGGCTCAACCAGATCAACTGCGGCACTACCACGCTGGTGGACTGGTGTCACAACAACCCGACCCCGGCACACACCGATGCCGGCATCGATGGCCTGGTGGGTTCCGGGATTCGCGCGGCGTTTTTTCACGGCAGCCCGAAGCCCAACCCCAGGCCGGGCGAGAAGCCGTTCTGGGAAGTGCCGCATCCGCGCCTTGAAGTCGAGCGCCTGCTCAAGCACCGCCTGCCTACCAAGGACGGCCTGGTGACGCTGGGCCTGGCGATCCTCGGGCCGCATTACTCGACACTCGACGTGGCGCTGTCGGATTTTGCGCTGGCGCGCGAATTCGGCCTGATCGCCTCGATGCACCAGGGCGGCGGCGCGGCCAAGACGCCGGACGGTTGGGAGCGCCTGCAGGCGGCCGGCCTGCTTGGCGACAACATCAACATCGTGCACGGCAACAACCTGAGCGATGCGCAACTGAAAACCTTCGTCGATCTCGGCATGAGCTTTTCGATCACGCCGGAAAACGAAATGGCGCAAGGGCATGGCCATCCGATCACCGGGAGATTGCGCAAGCTCGGCAGCGGGCCGACGCTGGGCGTGGACCTTGAGTCGGTGCTGTCGGGCGACATGTTCACCGTGGCGCGGATTGCCCTGGCGATGCAGCGCACCCTCGACAATGCCGACTATCGTGCGGCGCACGGCACGATTCCCGACACCTCGACAATTCCCGTACGCGAAGCGCTTTCATGGATCACCACGCGCGGCGCGAAGATGCTGCGCATGGAAGACCGGATTGGTTCAATCAGCGTCGGCAAACAGGCCGACCTGGTGCTGATCGACGCGACCCAGCTCAACATGCATCCGGTGCACGATCCCGTCGCCGCAGTGGTGATGCAGACCAGCCTTGCCAACATCGACTCCGTGATGATTGCCGGACAGTGGAAAAAGCGCCACGGCAAGCTGCTCCACGCTGATGTGCCGGTGCGGCAGCGCGAGCTGGCCGCCTCCGGTAACCGCATCCTGTCGCAACTCGGGCTCAAGCACGCCGCATGACTACGTCTGCGTCGCTCCCCAAGGTCGGCTTCATCGGCATCGGCAAGATGGGCCTGCCGATGGTCGAACATTTGTGTCGCGCGGGGTATCAGGTGACTGCCTGCGACCGGATCGCGGCCTACGTCGAAGCGGCGCGCCAGGTGGGGTGCCAGGGAACGGAAACCGTTGGTGGGTGCGCCTCACAGGCCGATATCCTGTTTAGCTCGATGCCCAATGATGCGGCGCTGGCAACCATCACCAGCGGCGCCGACGGCGTGTTGGCACGCGCCAAGCCGGGCATGATCTATGTTGATACCAGCACTGTGTCGCCGGCGCTGTCGGCCGAGGTGGCGCAGCGCGCCGCAGCCGCCGGCATCGCCTACGTGCGTGCTACGGTCTCGGGCAACCCGGTGACTGCCAGGGCCGGCGTGCTGACGGTGATGGCCTCGGGCCCGCGCAAGGCCTACGACAGCGTCAAGCCGCTGCTCGACACCTTCGGCAAGACCCATTTTTACCTCGGTACGGGCGAAGAGGCGCGCGTCATCAAGCTGGTCATCAACCTGATGGTGGCCGGCACCGCCGGCATCATGGCCGAAGCGCTGGTGCTCGGCGAGAAAGGCGGCCTTGACTGGAAGCAGATGCTCGACATCATGGGCAAGAGCGCGGTCGGCTCGCCGCTGGTCAACTACAAGGTGCCGCCCTTGCTGGAGCGCGACTACACATCGACGTTTTCCGGCATGCAGATGATCAAGGACCTCGACCTGATCCTCGGGCAGGGTGCGGCCACGCAGACACCGTTGCCGCTGACGGCACTGGTGCGCCAGCACTACGACGCGATCGCGGCGCAGGGCGAGGGCGAACTCGATTACATTGCCACCGTGCGGCTGATGGAACGCATGGCCGGCGTGAAACAATCATGAAAACAACAACCCGTCATTTTCCGGGGCGCTGCCCCACATCATCCAAGGAGACTCCATGCTGAACCTCGACCAGAACACCATCACGCAGGAAGCGCTACGCCGCCTCGAAGGCTGCACCGATCCACGCTTCAAGGAAATCATGACCAGCCTGACCAAGCATATCCATGACTTTGCGCGCGAGGTGAAACTTACCGAAGCGGAGTGGATGCAGGGCCTGGAGTTCCTGACCGCCGTGGGGCAAAAGTGCGACGACAAGCGCCAGGAGTTCATCCTCCTGTCGGATACGCTGGGTCTGTCGATGCTGGTGGTGGCGCTCAATCACCAGAAACCGGCCGGTTGCACCGAGGCCACCGTGTTCGGCCCGTTCCATACCGATGCCGCTAGCACCTTCAAGAACGGCGACGACCTGGCCCTGGGCGCGGCCGGCGAGCCGGCCTTCATCAGCGGCACGGTGCGCGGGCTTGACGGCAAGCCCGTGCCGAACGCACTGATCGACGTCTGGCAGGCCGACGGCGACGGCATCTACGACGTGCAGTACACCGACAAGGACGGTGCCCTGTTCGCACGCGGCCGCCTCAATGCCGACAAGGACGGCAAATACTGGTTCAAGAGCATCCTGCCGGAGTTCTATTCGATCCCGGTCGACGGCCCGGTCGGCAAGATGATGAAACATGCCGCGCGCCACCCGTACCGTCCGGCGCACCTGCACTTCATGATCCAGGCGCCCGGTTACGAGAAGCTCGTGACCCACGTGTTCCGCAAGGACGATCAGTACCTCGAGTCCGACGCGGTGTTCGGCGTGCGCTCGTCGCTGATCTCGGACTGGGTCAAAAAGGACGCGACCGCGATGCCCGATGGCAGCAAGATGGACAAGCCGTTCTACACGCTCGATTTCGACTTCGTGCTCAACGCCGCGAAAGCCTGAATTGAAGCGGGAGTCCGCGCCGGGCGCGGTGCGGCATGGCTGAGGTGATCCAGACCGACGTCATCATCATCGGCGGCGGTCCGACCGGCATGGTGCTGGCCCATGAGCTGGGCCGGCGCGGCGTGCGTGCGGTGCTGTTCGACGACAAGCCCGATACCTCGATCCTGCCGGCGGCCAATGCCACCCAGGCGCGCACCATGGAGCATTTCCGGCGCCTCGGCCTGGCCGACGAGATGCGCTCGCAGGGCTTGCCGGCCGATTACCCGACCGACGTCACCTACTGGACGCGCTACAGCAAACACGAGCTGGCGCGTTTCGAGCTGCCCGCGTCGCGCGATGCCCGCGCCATGATCAAGACCATGTCCGGTTCGTGGAGTGCCGCCGAGTTGCCGCACCGCTGCTCGCAGATGTACATCGAGCGCATCCTCAAGGATCGCGCCGCCCAATTGCCTTCAATTGACCTGCGTTTTGGCTGGCGCGTCGAGGCTTTCGAAGATCATGGATCTCATGTCACCGCCGCGGGGGTAAGCCTCAAGAATGGCTCCGGGTCACAACGCGCGCCGCAAGCGGCTTCCGCACGGTTTCAGGCCAGGTACCTGGTCGGCTGCGACGGCCCGCGCAGCATGGTGCGCAAGCAATTGGGCATTTCCTACGCTGGTGAGGGCGGCAAGAAGCGCGACTTCATGGGCGGGCAGATGCATGCCATCCATGTCAGGGCGCCGGGCCTGTATGATTTCCTCAACCAGAAGCGCGCCTGGATGTACTGGGCCTTCAACCCGGAGCGCCGCGCCTTCATGGCGGCGATCAATGGCGTCGACGAATTCGTGTTCCACACCCAGTTGCGCGAGGAAGACGGCGAGCATGTGTCGGACGCCGACGCGCAGGCCATGTTCTGCCAGGCATTGGGCGCCAACCTGGATGTCGCGTTTCTGGCGCGCCTGTCGTGGAAGGCCGGCTTCACGCTGGTGGCCGAGCGTTACGCCGCCGGGCGCGTGTTCATGGCCGGCGATGCCGTGCACCTGTTCACCCCGGCCGGCGGCCTTGGTTACAACACTGGCGTCGAAGATGCGGTCAACCTCGGCTGGAAGCTGGCACACGTGATCAAGGGTTGGAGCCCGGCGACCTTGCTCGACACGTATGAGGGCGAGCGCCAGCCGATCGCAGTGCGCAATACCGGTTTCGCGCGCAAGTTTGCCGATTCGCTGGGCCTGTTTGCGCCGCACGCGCAGATTGAAGAGGACTCCGCACGCGGCGCCGCATTGCGTGCCGAGGCGGGCGACTATTTCAATCGCCACTCGCGCGCCGAATTCAACATCCCCGGCATCACCTTCGGCGGGCGCTACGACGGCTCGCCGCTGATCGTTGCCGACGGCACGGCGCCGCCGGCGGACGAGCCGAACCGCTACGAGGCGACCGCCTGCCCCGGCGGGCGCGCGCCGCATGCGTGGCTCGCTGACGGCGCCTCGCTCTACGACCGTTTCGGTTTTGAATACACGCTGCTGGCGCTGCGCGGCGGCGGTGCTGGCGCATGGGCGCAGGCCGCAGGTGCGCGCGGCATCCCGCTCACAACCCTGGTGCTCGATTCCGATGACCTGCGCGACGCCTACGGCGCCGACTACGCGCTGATCCGACCGGACCAGGTGGTGGCATGGCGCGGCGACAGCTTGCCTGACGATACGGTGCTGGACCGCGTCACCGCCAGAGCCTCGATGCCCGCCAGGGTCGTGGCCTGACCGGGAGCATCGGGCTTGGAATGGTTCGAGCTGCCTTGGCATGCGCTGGCCTGGATCGTCGTGGTGACGATGCTGGCCGGTTATGTGCAGGGACTGCTCGGCGTCGGTTATCCGATGCTGGCGACGCCGCTGCTGGCACTGGTGATCGACCTGCGCACCGCGGTGATCGTGACGGTGCCGGCGATCCTGGTGCTGTCGGTGCTGCTGATTTTTCGCGGCGGCAAATTGCGGGCCGGCGTCGGGCCCTTCTGGTACATGCCCTTGTGCATGGTGGCCGGCTCGCTCCTCGGTGCGCGCATCTTCTTTGCAGTCGATGCGTCGTGGCTGCTGCTGGCGCTGGGCGCGGCGCTGCTCATGTATGTCTCGCTCGACTGGCTCGGGCGCACCGACTATCCGCACCTGAAGCGCTGGCTGCATCCATTGGCGCTGCTCTGCGCATTCGCGGCCGGCGTGTCCGAGTCGTCGATCAACGTCGGTGGGCCGTTTCTGCTGGTATGGTGCCTGTTGATGGGCCTGGCGCCGATCACCATGATCCAGATCCTCAACCTGTGCTTCCTGGCCGGCAAGCTCACGCAGGTGGCGGCGCTGACCGCCGGCGGTGTGCCCTTCATGGCGTGGATCGGGGCGTTGCCGCTGGCGCTTGTGGCGCTGCTGCCGTTCATGCTCGGCATTCGCCAGCGCGAAGGGGCGGATGTCGCCACCTACCGCCGCTGGCTGCGGCTCTTTCTGTCCTTGATGGCGCTGTTGCTGGTGCTGCGCTTCGTGCGCCAGACCTGGCTTGCCTGAACCAGCGCGTTTCCGCGCCACGCCCTACAATCGCGTTTCTCCCATTGACCCCCTGCACAAGGACCTACCATGAGCACTGAACAGGACATCCTCGCTCTCGAAAACCGCCGTTACAAGGCGATGGTCGAAGCCGACAAGGCCGCACTCGACGAACTACTCGCCGACGACCTGATCTACACGCATTCGAATGCCGTCATTGACACCAAACAAAGCTACATCGAGGGCATCCTCAACGGCCGCTGGGCCTACGCTGCCGCCGAACGTCCCGTGGAAAAGATCGACGTGTTCGGCGATTGCGCGCGCGTCACCGGCCATGTGCGCCTCACGCTCAAGAATGCCGACGGCACCACACGCAGCGTCAACGGCCGCTTCCTCAACCTGTGGTTGAAACGCCATGGTAAATGGCAGATGGCGGGTTGGCAGTCAACCCCGATCCCGGCGCCGGCCAAGTAATACCTCCCCCCTTTTACCCACCAGAAAGACACCATGAGCAAAGCCGACCAAGCCACCATTGACCTCGCCTTCACCAATGCCCGTTCGCAAAACGGCTGGACCGACAAACCGGTCAGCGATGACGAACTGCGCGCCGTCTACGAGATCGCCAAGTGGGGCCCGACTTCGATGAATACCCAGCCGGCGCGTTTCCTGTTCCTGCGCACGCCGGAAGCCAAGGCGCGCCTCCTGCCCTGCATGTCGCCGGGCAACCAGAACAAGACCTCGACCGCGCCGGTGGTGGCGATCATCGGCCATAACATGGAGTTCTATACCGAGCTGGTCAAGAACTTCGCACACAACCCGAACGCGCGCGCCGTGTTTGAAGGCAAGGAAGCGATGATTCAGGGAACCGCATTCCGCAACGGCACGCTGCAGGGCGCCTATTTCATGATTGCCGCACGCATGCAGGGCCTCGACTGCGGCCCGATGTCCGGGTTCGATGCCGCCAAGGTCGACGCCGAGTTCTGGGCCGGCACGCCGGTCAAGACCAACTTCATTGTCGGCATCGGCCACGGCGATGCATCGAAGGTGATGGGGCGTCTGCCGCGTTACACGTTCGACGAGGCGTGCAAGCTGCTTTGACGACTGGCATGGCATGGGCGAACACCAAAAGGCGCCTCGTGGCGCCTTTTTCTTGTGATGCGCCGCGAGGCGCCTTTGGGCGTCGTGGCCGTTCAGGGGTACGCGCCCCGTTTTGGGGCGTGCATGCCGGCAGCACAATGTGTGGCAATTGCGGTACCGTTGCAACTTGCGAGATTCGCGCTGCGATCCGGATGCAGGGTGTACCAACATCATTCGATTTCATCAGGAGACTCATCATGAGAAAAAATAGTGCACAACAAGGCATTGCGCTGCTGCTATCCGGTCTGGTGGCAGGTCTGGCGTTGATCGCCAATCAGGCCATTGCGCAGGCATGGCCGGCGCGGAACGTGACGGTCATCGTGCCGTTGGCCGCAGGCACTGGCATGGATACGCTGGTACGTTTGTATTCGGAGCGCCTGTCGCAAGCCCTGGGCAAACCGGTGATCGTCGACAACCGCCCCGGTGCGGCGTTGATGCTCGGCGTCAGCGCGTTGTCCAAGGCCACGCCGGACGGCTACACCCTTGGCGTGGCCACGGCGCCGGCGATGGCGATCAATCCGACCCTCTACAAGCAGGTGGCGTATGACGTCGAAAAGGATTTCGTGCCGATTTCGCTTTACGTCAAATCGCCGTTCATCCTAGTGATCAACCCGGCGCTCGGGCCGCGCACGGTGCCCGAACTGATCAAGTATGCCAAGGAAAACAGCGGCAAGCTCAGCTTCAGCTCGACCGGCACCGGTACCGCGCAGCATCTTGCCGCAGAATTCATGAAGCAAAAGTACGGCCTTGACATGACGCACGTACCCTACAAGAGCACGCCGCAGTCGGTGGCGGACATCATGGCGGGTCACGTCAGCATGGCGTTTGCCGAGGCTGGATTGTCCCTGCCGTTGATTCGTGAAGGCAAGCTGCGCGCACTCGCGGTGTCGTCGCTGACGCGCCTGCCGAGTCTCCCGGACGTACCGACCTTTGCCGAGGCCTCGGGGTCGCCCGACTTTGAAGCGGTGTCGTGGCACGTGCTGCTGGCCCCGGCGGCCACACCGGCCGATGTGGTGGGGCGCCTGCAGGGAGAAATGAAGCGCATTCTGGCAACCCCGGAGGTGCAGCAGCGCATATCCGGCCTGGGCCTGATTCCTTACGATGCGCCGTCGACGGCAGCCATCAACCAGTACATGCGTGCCGAGCGCGAAAAATGGAGCGCGCTGGTGAAATCGCTCGGGCTGGTCGGATCGCAATAAACAAACTTCAGGCGCGCAGCGCCACAACAAGAAAGTTGGGAACTGCCTATCCGGCGGCAGTCAAAAGCATGGCCGGCGCAGCGGAGGAGACAACATCATGAAAAGAGCAGTGGTGTGCAGCATCGCCGTTGTGTGTGTGGGCCTGGCGCAGGCGCAGGATGTGGCAAGCGAACGAACGGTAAGCTTGAAACTTGCGGCCGAAATGGCAACCGTAGCAGTTGAGGATTGTTCCTCAAAAGGCTACAACACGGTTGCCGTGGTGGTGGATCGATCGGGTTATATGAAGGCGCTGATGCGTGCTGAAAATGCGCGGCCGCACGCCATCGACATAGCGATCCGCAAAGCCCACACGGCAGCCATGCTCGGGTACGAGACGCGGATTTTGGCCGAGAACATCGGCAAGGGCGTTACGCCAGCGTCGATCACGAACACACCGGGATTCACCTCGCTGTTTGGCAGCTTTCCGATCAAGGCGGGCAATGAAGTCATCGGCGGCATTGGCGTCAGCGGCGCACCTGGCGGCCCCCTCGATGCGGCCTGTGTCGAGACGGCGTTCAAGAAAGTGGCAGGTCGCCTGAGCTGATTGCCTGGCTGGCCCGACCCCGGTAGCCGACCGGGGTCGGGCCAGCCGGCAGTGGAGTGCTGTTGTCCTTAACAATCAAGATTGCCCGCCAACCATGCCCGAACAACTGCGCCACGTCCATACCAGCCTGACCCTTGACCTTGCTGCAGCGATTGTCGATGCGGCTATTGTTGCGCGCAAACGCGAAGGCCTGCTGCCTTTGGCGGTCGCAGTACTCGATGCGGGCGGCAACCTGGTGGCCTTCAAGCGTGAAGACGGTTCGGGCGTGATGCGTTTTGACATTGCCTTCGGCAAGGCGCATGGGGCGCTGGGGATGGGCATGTCGTCGCGGCTGATTCGTGATCGTCTCGCGCAACGTCCGGCCTTTCAGAGTGCCCTGGCGGCCGCCTCCGGCGGGCGCTTCATCCCGGTACCGGGTGGCGTGCTGATTCTTGATGCACAGGGACTGGCGATCGGTGCGGTGGGCATCAGCGGTGACGCCTCCGACAAGGACGAATACTGTGCCATCACGGCGATCCACGCCGCCGGATGTGCGAGCGAACCGGTTGCGCCGCATCCGGACTGGCAGGCAGCAGGCCTGGGTTGAAGGAGAAAACATGCAACGACGCCAACTGATCAAACTGGGCTTGGCCACGGCCGGGGCTGCGGTGGTGCCGCAGGCGTGGGCGCAAGCCACTTTTCCGGCGCGCCCCCTGCGGCTGATCGTGCCGTTTCCGGCCGGCGGGCCGACCGACGTGTTCGCGCGCCAGTTCGCGCAGCGCCTGGGTACGGTGCTCGGGCAGCCGGTTGTGGTGGAGAACAAGAGCGGCGCCAGCGGGGCGATCGGTTCCGTCGAGGTCAAGAACGCCGAACCCGACGGGCACGTGCTCCTGTTCGGTACCGCCTCTACCCACGGGCTCTACAACCTGATCGCCAAACAACCGCAATACGACTCGGTGCGTGATTTCACACATATTGCCATTGTGGGGGGCGCGCCTGCCGCATTTGGCGTGGCATCGACATCGCCGCAAACCCTCAAGGGCATTATCGATATGGCACGCGCCAACCCGGGCAAACTGCAGTATGGCTCGCCGGGCGAGGGCACTTATCTGCATCTGTCGGCGGAACGCATGAAGCGCGAGGCCGGCAACATTGACATCCAGCATATTCCGTTTCGCGGCAGTGCGCAGGCCTTGCCGGCGCTCATTGGCGGCCAGGTCGGCATGTCGGTCGATACTTTGGGCTCGCTGTTGCCCAACCACAAGGCGGGCAAACTGAAAATTGTCGCGGTGGCGAGTGCCAGGCGCTCGCCACTCGCGCCAGACGTGCCGACGGTCGATGAAGCGATCGGCACGCGTGGCTTCGAAGCCGTGCTCTGGAACGTAGTCGCGGCACCGGCCAAACTGCCGCCGGCGATTACGGCGGCGCTCGGCGCTGCCACGGCGAAGGTGATGGCGGATACGTCGTTGCATCAGCAACTGGCGGCGCTCGGCATCGACCCGATCACCGATACCGGTCCGGCCGCTGCAACGGCGTATATTCGGGCTGAAATCGAAAAGTGGCGCCCGGTAGTCGAGGCTACCGGCATCAAACTATAAAAGGAAGCAACATGAGCATTCGCAGACGCGCACTGGTCGGCCTCGCCGGCGCCACCCTAGGCGGCCTGCTTGCAGCCTCCGCATTGCCGGTACACGCACAGGCGCAGGCCTGGCCCACGAAGCCCGTGAAGATCCTCGCCGGCTTCCCGCCGGGGGGCGGCACCGACATCACCGCGCGCATCCTGGCGGTGAAGCTTTCGGAGTACTGGGGCCAGCAAGTGGTGGTGGAGAATCGGGCCGGCGCCAGCGGCACGATTGCTGCCGACATGGTGGCCAAGGCGCCTGCTGACGGTTACACGTTGCTGATGGGGCTGCCCAATTCGAATGTGGTCGCGCAGTTTGCCTTCCCGAAGCTGCCTTACGATCAGGCCAAGGATTTTGCCCCGATCGCGCTGGTGTCGCAGGTCTCGCTGGTGCTGACGCTGTATACCGGCGTACCGGCGAACGACGTCAAGACCTTCATTGCGCTGAGCAAGTCCAAGCAACTTCGCTATGCGTCATCCGGCAACGGCAGCGTGCAGCATCTGTCGACCGAGGCGTTCAAACACGTCACGGGCGCCGACCTGCAGCACATCCCCTACAAGGGTAGCGGTCAGGCGGTGGTGGATCTGATCGCCGGGCAGGTGGAGTTGAACCTGGACACCATGCCGACGGTGCTGCAGCACATCAAGGCAGGCAAGCTCAAGGCGATTGCAGTTGGCGCGAAAAAACGCACCGTGCAGTTGCCCGATGTGCCGACGATTGGCGAAACCGTACCGGGCTTCGAGGCCACCAACTGGTATGGCCTGTTCGCACCGGCGGGCACGCCGCGCGATATCGTGGCGAAGATCAATGCCGATGTGAATCGTGCGCTGGCTTCAAGCGACATCCGCACCAGAATCATCGATACCGGCGGCGAACCGCAGGGCGGCACCAGTGAGGAATTTGCCGCCTTTCTGCGCAGCGAAATCGTCCGCAATGGCAAGTTGATCAAGGACGCGAATATCAAGTTTGACTGAGGTTCACGGGGGCCCCGCGATGGCGCTCCGCGATGGTGCCCCTCTAGGGCGGCGACCCCGCGCGCTTAGCGTTTGGTGTTGAGAAACGCTTCGAGCGCCTGGTCGTGCTCGGTGGTGTGATGGGCGATCGCCTGGAAAGCCGCCGACATTTCGAGCAGCGAATCGAGGCGCATGTGCTGGCCCTCGCGCATCAGGCGCTTGGCCATGCGCAGGGCCGGTGCCGGGTTCGCGGCGATGCGCGCCGCCAGGGCCTGTGCTTCCTGCATCAGGTCTTCCGGCGCCACCACGCGCGACACCAGGCCGATGCGCAGGGCTTCTGCGGCATCGATGGTATCGCCGGTAAAGGTGAGCTCGGCGGCCCTTGACATGCCGACCACGCGCGGCAGCAGCCAGGCGCCGCCGTCGCCGGGAATGATGCCGAGCTTGACGAAACTCTCGGCGAACTTGGCCTTGGTCGAGCCGATGCGGATGTCGCACATGCAGGCCAGGTCGCAGCCGGCACCGATCGCCGCACCGTTGACGGCGGCGATGGTCGGTACGTCGAGGTTGTACAGCGCCAGCGGAATGCGCTGGATGCCGTGGCGATAGCCTTCGCTGATCTGGAACGGTGTGCCGCCGGCAATGCCTTTCTTGTCGCGCATGTCCTTGACGTTGCCGCCGGCGCAAAACGCGCTGCCGGCGCCGGTCAGGATCAGCACCTTGACGCCCGGGTCGCGGGCGATGCGTTCGCAGGCGGCGACGATCTCGTCCCACTGGGACTGGGTTGACAGGGCATTGCGCTCCTCGGGGGCGTTCAGGGTCAGGGTGACGACGGCACCGGCTTGTTCGGCGAGGACAAAACTCATGGGAACTTCCTTGTCAGGTTGCGCTGCTGTGCGTGGGGGAGCGGGTGATCGATTGCCATAGCGTTGGTGCGTCGCTTGCGGTGAGGCGCTGGCCGAGCAGGGCGGCCCAGTCGGCTTCGTTGCCGAACTCGTCGCGCCAGGTCCAGACCCGGCGCGAATAGCGCTGCAACTCGTATTCCTGGGTAAAGCCGATCGCGCCGTGGATCTGGTGGGCGATTTCAGCGGCCTTGCCGGCGGCTTCGCCGGCGCGGATTTTGGCGATCGCTACGGCTTGCCAGCGCATCGCCGCGTCAGCTTGCGCGAAGCAACGGGCCGCGTAATCGACGGCTACGCCGGCTGCCGCGACCTCTTCGGCCATCAATGCCAGCTGATGCTGCACCGCTTGCTGTTTGGCGAGTGCCTTGCCGAACTGGACCCGGGTGTTGGCATAGTCGACCGTCAAGGTCAGCATGTGTTCAAGTGCGCCGCGAATCATGGCGGCGCGTGCCAGTGCACAAAAAAGCCACAGGGTGTCGAACCCGATTGCGGCCGGCAAGGGACTCCAGCGCGCCGCCACCGTGTTGATCGAGATCTGCGGCTCGCTCGCATAGTTGCGCGTGTCCGGCACCGCAGCAGTCGGCAGCATGCAGGTGCCGACTGCGGTGCAGGCAAGCGCTTGGGCACGACCCGGCCAGCGTGCCACCACGGCGTCGATGACGTCGGCGCGCTGCGGCAGGGCCGCAAGCACCGGTA
Organism: Burkholderiales bacterium; assembly: GCA_947473125.1. Lineage (GTDB taxonomy): Bacteria > Pseudomonadota > Gammaproteobacteria > Burkholderiales > JAEUOS01 > CANJDH01. The sequence goes on along the minus strand of CANJDH010000057.1, from coordinate 9,147 downwards.
AGGTTTCGGTAGATGCGTGGCCCAGTGCCGACGCCAGCATTGCTTCAAGCAGCGGCACCGGTGCGGCGCACTGCCCCTGGGCGCGCAGCACCTGCACGGCGTCGGCGCAGCCGGCCTCCAGCCCGTCGCCGAGCATGTCGCCAAAACCCGCTCCCACCAAGGCTTTCCAGAGGGTTGTCGGCCATTCGCCGCGTTCAACCAGCGCGAATGCGTGCTTGTCGGCGTGGTCGCGCAGCAGGCGCAGGGCGGAATCGAATATCAGGGTATCGGCCATGTTCACCTCAGGCCCAGGCCGCGCGCGATGATGCCGCGCAGGATTTCACGGGTGCCGCCGCGCAGGGTCCAGGACGGCGCGTACAGCACCGCCTCTTCGATCAGGGCGTCGAGCAGCAGGTTGGGTTGCGGCAGGGCCGACACCAGCAGGCGCGCCGCCTCCGGAATCTCGCGCTCGCAGGCGTTGCCCAGGTCCTTGATCAAGGCCGCTTCCAGGTTGGGCATGGCGCCGCGCGAGAGCATGGCTGCAACGCTCAGCGACATCTGGCGCAAGGTAGCGAGGTGCGCGGTGAAACGGCCAATGGTGCCGAGCAGGCGCGCATCGGTCGAGCCGCGTGCGGCGTCGACCAGCGTCGAGAGGACGCGAAAGCTCGACAGGAAACGCTCCGGCCCGCTGCGCTCGAATGCCAGTTCGCTGGTCACCTGGGCCCAGCCGCCGCCGGGCGTGCCGACAACGTCCTCGTCGGCGATGAACACGTCGTCGAGGACCATCTCGTTGAACTCGTGCTGCCCCGGCAGGTTGATGATCGGGTTGATGGTGAGGCCGGGTGCGTGCAGGTCGAGGATGAACTGGGTCAGGCCGTCGTGGCGTGCATTTGGCAAACCCGCGGTCGCCGGCGCGCTGCGGGCCAGCGTGATCGCGTAGTGGCAGCGATGCGCGTAGGTGGTCCACACCTTGCGCCCGTTGAGCTTCCAGCCGCCGGCCACCTTGTCGGCGCGGGTGCGCACGCTGGCCAGGTCGGAGCCGGCGTCGGGCTCGCTCATGCCGATGGCGAAATAGGTTTCGCCGCGCGTGATGCCCGGCAGGTAGCGTTGGCGTTGCGCTTCGCTACCGAAGCGCAGCAGCAGCGGGCCGCTTTGGCGGTCGGCGATCCAGTGCGCGGTGACCGGCGCACCGGCGACCAGCATTTCTTCGGTGACGACATAGCGCTCGAGCATTGAGCGCTGGTGCCCGCCGTATTGGGTGGGCCAGGTCAAACCGATCCAGCCGTTCGCGCCCACCCGTTTTGAAAAGTCTTCGCTGAAATGGCTGCAGAAATCGCCTTGCGGATCCCACGCGGCGCCGGCGATCTCGGCTTCCAGGAAGGCGCGTACTTCGCCGCGCAAGGCCGCCGCCTCGGGCGGGAGCTCGCATAATTCGAACTGGAATACGCTCACCGGTGGGTCTCCGAAACGTGCATGGCGGCGCCTTAGTCGGCCTTGGCGCCGGAATCCTTGATGGCCTTGGCCCAGCGCGGCATTTCGGCGCGAATGTAGGCGGCGTATTCGGCCGGAGTGCTGCCGAGCACGTCGGCGCCCTGGCCCGCGAGGCGCGCGCGCACCGCCGGGTCTTGCAAGGCCTTGTTGATTTCGGCATTGAGCCGGGCGACGATCTCGGCGGGCGTGCCGGCCGGCACCACCACGCCTTGCCAGGCCGCCGCATCGAAGCCTGCCAGGCCGGCTTCGTTGAAGGTCGGCAGCTCCGGCAGCACCGACGAGCGCTTGGCGCTGGTGACGGCGATGGCGCGCAGCCGGCCGTCACGGATGTAGGGCAGGGCGGTATTGATGGTGTCGGTCATGAACTGGGTTTGCCCGCCGGCGAGGTCGACCAGGCCCGGTGCGCTACCCTTGTAGGGGATGTGCACCGTCGAGAGCCCCATGTGCGACGACAGCATCGCGCTGGCCAGGTGCGTGATGGTGCCGGTACCCGACGACGAGTAGCTCCATTGGCCCGGCCTGGACTTGGCGACGTCGACAAATTCCTTCATGTTCTTGGCGGGCACGGCGGGGTTGACCACCAGCACCATCGGGATTGCGGCCGTCAGCACCACCGGCACGAAATCCTTGAGTGTGTCGTAACTGGCCTTGCCGTACAGCGCCGGATTGATGACGATCGCCGAGGTGTTGTAGAAAATCGTGTAGCCGTCGTTCGGCGCGCGCGCTGCCAGCTCGGCGCCGATGTTGCCGCCCGCACCGGGTTTGTTGTCCACGAGCACTTGCTGGCCGAGCTGCTCGCCGAGTTTTTGGGCGAGCACGCGCGACACGATGTCGGTGGGCCCGCCCGGTGGAAACGCCAGGATCATGCGAATCGGCTTGTTCGGATAGCCCTGTGCCTGGGCGAGCGACGCGCACAGCCACAGTGCGAGGACGATGAAGGGTTTGCTGCGAATGGTGGGCATGGGCTTGTCTCGGTGAGATGGTTTTTTAGTGTGTCATGCGTCGAAGCGGTCGAGTACCTGGCCCGGTCCGCGGGCATGCTCGATGTAGCGGCTGCCGTCGTGAATCAGCACGCCGTTGACCCACACGCCGTGCACGCCGCTGGAGGTGCGCAGCATGCGTGAGCCGCCGCCGGGCAGGTCGTTGACGGCATAGGGCCTGGAGATGCCGACGGTTGCCGGGTCGAACAGCAGCAGGTCGGCCGGGGCGCCGACCACCAGGCGCCCGCGCTCGGGGATGCGGAAGCGGTGCGCGCAATCGCTGGTCAGGCGGCGGATGCCTTCCTCGAGCGTGAAAGTCTGGTTCTCGCGCACCCAGTGCGCCAGGAAATGCAGGCCGAAGCCGGCGTCGCACATGTAGATCAGGTGGGCGCCCGCATCCGACAGCGTGATCACGCCGGCCGGATGCTTGAGCAGCGGCGCAACCCCGGCATCGACGTTCTGGAAAAACTTGCCGATGAAACGGGTTTCCAGGTTCTCGTCGAGCGCGAGATCGAAAAACACGTCGACCGGGTCGAGCCCGCGTTCCCGCGCCAGGGCGCCGATGCTGCGGGTTTCGAGGGCGCGATGTGCTTCCTTGGCGGCGACGCCGACCTCGATGCGCTCCCAATTGCCCAAAAACAGGATGCCGCTCCTGGGCGCGGCCAGGTTGGCGCGAAACGCGGCACGAAACGAGGCGTCGCGGTACACCGCTGCCAGTTGCGTACCGGCCAGGCCCTTGATGGCATCAAAGGCGCTGTGGCTGAGCAGGATGTAAGGGTCGGTCAGGGTGAAGTCGAACGACAGCGGCTGGCAGCTGGTGAGCACATAAACTTCGTGGCCGCGTGCAATCGCCTCGGCGCAGCGTGCGTAATAGGTCATGCCGCGATCCGGCGCCGCCTCGTTGTACATGGTCAGTACGGTCGAGATATACGCCGGGCGGCCGGTGTCGGCGGCGATCTGCTCCATCAGGTCGGGCGAGGCGCGCGTGCCGGTGGCGCTCATGAACACGCCGCGGCCGACGTCGCCGAGTACGCCGGTGAGTGCGCGCAGCTCGGCCTCGCCGGCGATGGTGGAAGGCATCGGCCGCCCCGCGAAGCCGCTGTGGTTGGGCGAGAACGACGACGCAAAGCCGATCGCGCCGGCGTCCATCGCCGCGCGTACCTGGGCGCGCATCGCCGCCAGTTCCGCATCGGATGGTATTTCCTTCTCCGATGCCGCCTCGCCCATCACCGCGGTGCGGATCACCGAGTGCCCGGCAAACACTGCGGTGTTGAGATACGGCCCGGTACGGCGCAATTGGTCCATGTACTGGCCGAAGGTCTCGAACTCCCAGCGCGTACCGTTGAGCAGGGCGTTGAGGTCCATGCCTTCGACCACCGACAGGTTCTTCATCATGGTCTCGCGTACCGGCGCGGGGCAGGGGGCGATGCCGAAGCCACAATTGCCGATTACTGCCGTGGTCACGCCGAGCGCCGGCGACGGCGACATGGTGCGGTCCCAGGTGATCTGCGCGTCGTAGTGGGTGTGCAGGTCGACGATGCCCGGCATCAGTGCCAGGCCGTTGGCATCCGTCGTCTGCCTGGCGCTACCCGGATGCGCGCCGATCGCCGTGATGCGGCCGTCTGCGACGGCGACATCGGCGCGTACCGGCGGATTGCCCAGTCCGTCGTAGACCTGGGCGCCGCGAATCACGAGGTCGTGCATGGTTTGTCCATTCTCCTCAACGGAGTGGAGTGTAATCGCAAGCGGCGCGGATTCCGGTCCGGTTAAACTGCCGTGATGGTATTTGAGGATGGATGCGACATGGATTTCGGTCCCGATGCAAAAAAAGAAATTGCGCCGGCGCGCGATGCGGCAACGGTTCTGTTGTTGCGCGACGGGCCGGGCGGCTTTGAAGTATTCATGGTGAAACGCAGCGGCTTGTCCGACGTGCTCGGCGAAGCGCATGTGTTTCCCGGCGGCAAGATCGACGCCGCCGACAGTTCGCCGGCGATGCTGGCGCGCGTCGAAGGGATTGACGCGCTCGACATTGGGGCTCTCGGGGAAGATTTGCCGGCGGCGCGGGCGGCGGGCATGTTTGTGGCCGCAGCACGGGAAACCTTCGAGGAAGCCGGCGTGCTCCTGGCGCGCGGCCTCAAGGGCGATGTGTCTGCGGCGCGCGCACGCCTCAACGCCAAGGAACCGTTTGCCGAGGTGCTCGCCTCGATCGACGCCAGGCTCGATGCCGACGCACTGGCGCCCTGGGTGCGTTGGGTCACGCCGACGCTGCTGGCGCGGCGCTTTGACGCGCGCTTCTTCCTGGCGCGCGCGCCGGCGGACCAGATTGCGGTGCACGACGACTATGAAGCCACCCATAGCGAATGGCTCACGCCGCGCGCGGCGATCGCGCGTTGGCAGCGCGATGAAATCAAGCTGGCGCCGCCGACCTACATGAGCCTGCAGCACCTTGCGCTGTTCGAGTCGATCGGTGCGGCGTTTGCCGATGCGCGTGCGCGCCGGCCTCCGGTGATCCAGCCGGTGGGCTTCGAAGTCGACGGGGTGCGCACCCTGGCATTGCCCGGCGACGAACGCCATGACCTGCGCCAGCCGGCGATTCCCGGCCCACGGCGTTTGCGCTTCGACGGCGCCCGCTACGTTCCCGTATAGAGGGCTGCAACATGGCTCCCACCAAGGGTTTTCACGGCATCTATCCGATCCTGTATGCGTTCTTTGATGCACAGGGCCGGCTCGATGCCGGCGCCATGCGGCGCCAGATCGACGCGTGCGCCAGGTCGGCATGCCACGGCGTGGCCGCGCTCGGCCTGGCCACGGAGGTGGCCAAGCTGACGGCGCAGGAGAAACGCGACATCATCGTCTGGCTGGCGCAAGGGATGGCATCGGCATCAGCGTCGGGCAATGCCAAACCAATCGCCATCACGATATCCGGCGACACCGTCGCGGAGCAGTCCGAACTGGCGCAGTTTGCCGCGGACCATGGCGCGCACTGGCTGGTGCTGCAACCGCCGCGCGACCGCACGCAGCCGGAGCAGTATTACTTCGATTTCTTTGCCGAGGTGATGGCGCGCACCGCGCTGCCGTGTGCGATCCAGAATGCGCCGGAATATCTCGGCGTCGGCCTGAGCCCCGCCAGCATCGCGCGGCTGGCGGCCCTGCGGCCCAACTTCAGCGTGCTCAAAGGCGAGGGGCCCGCAGTGCGCATGCACGAGGTGATCGCGCTCAACCCGGGCATGGCGGTGTTCAACGGCCGCGGCGGGCTCGAATTGATCGACAACCTGCGCGCCGGCTGCGCCGGCATGATCATCGGCGTCGATTCATTCGACTGGCAGGCGCGCATCTACGACGCGTACCGCAGCGGTGACCTGGCCGCGGCGCAGCAGCAGTATCAGGCGATCCTGCCGGGCATCGTATTCATGATGCAATCCATCGAACACCTGGTCTGCTATGGCAAGCGCATTGCTGCGATCCGGCTCGACTTGCCACCGGTTTGCGAGCGCAGCCCGGCGCTGGTGCCGAGCCCGTTCGGGCTCGAATGTGTCCGGCGGTTTGCGCAGGCGCTCGGGCCATTGCTGTAAAGTCATGCTCGACGTCAAGCATTTTTTAAGCGGTGTGATGCGCGGTTCGCCCTTGACACACCTGCACAACGCTTGCTATACAATCATCTTTGTTAACCAGATTTTCATGCGCAGGCGCGGTACTCGTCCGGGAACGAGGCCACGTCGGGCGCGGTTCAACACCACAAGAGGGGACAAGCCAAGTGAATAAAGCTCAAATGATTGACCACGTCGCAAAGACGGCCGACATTTCAAAAGCCGCCGCGTCGCGTGCACTCGATGCAGTGGTCGTGGCAATCAAGGGAACGCTCAAGAAAAATGGTTCGGTAACGCTGGTCGGCTTCGGCACGTTCCGCGTATCGAAGCGCAAGGCCCGCACCGGCCGTAATCCCCGCACCAATCAGCCGATCAAGATCCCCGCCGCCAAAGTGCCCAAGTTCACACCTGGCAAAGCATTGAAAGATGCTGTAAAATAGTCTTCTTTGCTGTTTAGCAGTTGAACGAGACGTAGCGGCGGAACAGCGCCAGTACAAGCGGCCAGGGGAATTGTCCTGCAGGGTGCTTAGCTCAGCTGGTAGAGCGTCGCCCTTACAAGGCGAATGTCGGCGGTTCGATCCCGTCAGCACCCACCAAACTCGTTGTTCATCGCTGTACCCCGCTTTTTTCTGCAGGGTGCAGTTGCAAACCGGCTGGGAGTGGTAGTTCAGTTGGTTAGAATACCGGCCTGTCACGCCGGGGGTCGCGGGTTCGAGTCCCGTCCACTCCGCCAACAAATCAACGATTTAGCGCTGCCGTTCGGCGGCGCTTTTCGTTTCATCTTCCAAATATTGGAAGATCAGAGGGCTGGCTTCGCTTTTTTGACGCTCCGACGGTCATAGACTTTCGCGACCATTCGGCCGTCTGCGTGCAGCGCAGCATCGGATGTATCCGTGTCGCCGCGTTCCTGTTTTTCGGTGATCCCGCCTGGCCTGCAATCCTGCAAGCTGAATCGAACCCAGGGCATCGGGGCGGTCGCCTCGGCCCTGTCGTGGAGCTTCGACCATCCGGCTTTCCAGCCGCCTTTTGTGTAGGCCGGGCCGGCCAGGTTACCGAACACGAATCGGCTGGGGATCGAATGGGTACCCCAACGCTTGATCGCCAGCGCATCATCGACGCAAGCCTTGAGCAGGGGGCTCCATTCCATCAGGCCGGACTTGGACGCCTCGCCCGACTTTCGCTTTGACGCGGTGAACATGCAGCCCTCGGGCAACACCTGCTTGCGTGTGAAGTTGCGCACCTCGTTGGAGCGCTTTACGGTCAACCAGGCAAAAACGGCCGCCAGGCCCATGATCTCGTAGCTGCCTCCAGCGGCCTTGCCGGTCTCAGAGAGGTGTTCGACCTGTTGCCATGTCACCAGAACCTGGCTGGGGGCATTTCGGGGCTTCTCGATGCCTCTGGCGACGTTGTCCCGTACCTTGCCCTTGCGTCGTCCGTATTCCAGGACCGCCGACAGCAGGCTGATCTCTTTCCCGGCCTTGACCGCGGCGCCGTTCGCCTTGGTGCGCTCGTCGATGTAGGCATAGCAGTGGTGCGGCTGGATTGATGCCGGCGTCATGTTCCCGAAGAACAGCTTGAGGTTTTGACCTTCCCGCTGGTTCTCCCGGATCGTGGTCGCAGCTTTTTTGCCCTTGGTGCCGGCAATCTGCCCAGCCTGCCATTCAAAATACTGGTCGACCAGCCAGGACACGTTTTCGACAACGGCGACCGCCTCGCGGCCATAGACCTCGATCGCCTTGGCGCGGGCGATCTGTACCGCCTGGGGGTTCGACGTGTGGGCCTTGCTCAGTTCCGTGTTGGTGTTGTCCGGGTTCTTCACGTAGAACACCGTCACGCGCTTTCCGGCGCGCATGTACAACCTGCCAGGTAGCCCGTCCGGGCTCGCACGTCTACCGACCACCAAATACACCGTAGGCGGGTTCGGTCGCGACCGGCGGCGTTACCAGCTGCCCGGTCAACATGGCATCGTGGTACGTCCGCAGGATCTGGGGCCGGCCGTCAGCGTTCCGGAAGAAGCACCAGCCGCGATCGGTCAGAAATGCACACTGCTTGGCCGCTTGCTTGCGGCCAGTCAGTTGATGCACTTCCTCTTGTTCGAGGTAGGTTTTCATTCCGGATCGTTTAGCAATGGGCTCAATCGCGCCCAGTTGTTGCTAGTGGCGGACTTTCAACCCACTTCTCGAAGCCCTCCAAGTCGATCAGGATGTGGCCGTCAGGTGCGCGTCGATACTCCTTGCCCTCGGTCCAGATTCCGCGGGCGATCTTGTGCTGAACAGCCTTGGGCGAGTAGCCCGTCAGTTGTTCAAAAACCGACATCAGCGTGTATCGCACGGCCCTCATTCGCATAGGCGCCCCCTCATGAGGAGAGCGCGACCGTATGACGAGTCAAACCATGCCAGGTTAACGGCGAGGGGCTTGAGAAATGGGGGCGCTACGGAAATCATGGCGTTTTTTTTGGATGGTGATGAGCTACTTAAGTATAGCCATCGAAACGCTTAATTTTTTCGTTTTGCTGATTTATTTGCAGGCAACTCGGCAACGATCTGGGCAACTGATGCGTTCAGCGCTTTCGCGCGTTCGGCAATCGGGTTGAGCGCGTCAAATATCGCGTTCCGGACCTCGCCCGTGACGATCAGGTCGTGCCCTCCGGTGGCGAGGCGCACCGCCTGGAGCAGCTCAAGCTCCTTCCTGGTGACCAGGGAGGTGCCGACGAGGTCCTGCAGCGATTCCCAGGTCTCGGGCATGTACTCGCTCATGACCAAGCGCAGCAGGTGCATCGGATCGGTCTGAAGGGCTTTTGCAAGCGGGCCGACCTTGTTCAGCGGGAGCTTGGTCTTTCCCTGCTTGAACATCGTCAGGACGTTCGGGTGGTCGTACCCGATCTGCTTGGCGATCCGGTTCTGGCGGACATCAGATGAAGCGAATTTGGTGTTCAGGAAGCCGGCGACGGTCAGTTTGGTGGCGATGCGTTGTTTCACGTGGATGATCCTTTTCTGCAATGAGTTCGAACGGTTTGTTCGCTAAATCATTGTAGAAAGGCGATCGGGAAATTCTGCGGTTTTGATGCAGGAACATCACGTCAAACGCAAGTTGCCTGCATGTGGTCAGGG
>CANJDH010000056.1 GCA_947473125.1 Burkholderiales bacterium | reverse complement strand
TCGTGCGGCGTGTCGATGGCGCCGCACATGGCGTTGATGCCGGGGTCAAGAATGTCCAGGCCTTCGAGCACCAGCGAGGCGCCATGCGACAAATACTCCTCGACGATCGCCTTGTTGAGAAACTGTACTTCAGCGGTCTGGATCACCTTGTGCGCCAGCGCCCGCGTGCAATCGACCTGATTGCCTTGCCAAAAGAGGGTAAACCAGCCCGGCATCAGCAGCGGATTGTTGAGCTGCTGCTTCAAATGGTCCAGGTTAAAGAAGGCGGGCTTGTCGATCAGGCCGGGCGCATGCGCCATCGATTGCCCGGGCGGCAGCTTGAGGGCAGTTTTGTAATAAAAATCGCGCAGTTGGCGCAGTTGCGGGGAGAGTTCCATGGCCTAGGCTTCAAGCATAACAAAACGGGGCAGCGCCCGATGAGCCAAAACCCGATAAAACCAGAAAAACCAATAAAAAACGGGGGCCGAAGCCCCCGTTTTCCAGTTCGAAGCTGGTGTAAACCAGATTAGAACGAGTGACGCACTTGCATGCCCAGATACTTCGGCGAGGAGCCCGGGGCGGATGCGATGCCACCGAACACAATACCGGAGTAGGTAGCATTGGTTTCGTTGCGGATGCTGTTGTAGTACGCGCCGATCGAGGTACGCTTCGACAGGGCATAGTTGTAGTTCACCATCCAGGCGCGGGAGCCAGTGCTGCTGCCGTCAAACGTGTTGGCAGCGACGGCGGTTGCCGACACGATGGAACCCGACATTGCATTGGCACGAACGTAGTCCAGGCCGACGAAATGGTTGCCGGTGGTGTAGTTACCCTGCAGGCGCCATGCGGTCTTCTTGAGGCCCGTCAGGTTTTGCGAGGCAAGAGCAACACCGCCGGCGTCCTGAGCGTAGGTCATGTCCCACTTGAGGCTTTCCCACATTGCGCCAACGCCGAAGCCGTTGCTGAACGCATACTTAGCGCCCAAGCGATGGCCGGTAGCCTTGGAACCGCTCATGTAGGAGTTGCCGGCAGCAGCAGCAGCAGCCGTACCCATGGTCCAAAGACCCGTGGCTTCGCCGGCGCCGATGCCTCCACCCGCGCCAACGAAGGTGCGTGCAGCAGCAGCAAGGGTGTCATTCTGGCGCTCGTAGGCGTAGCCGACATACAGACCGCCGTTGGTGTAGCTGGCGGTCAAATCCCAAATGCTTTGCTTCAGGGTATTGCGGCCGTTGATCTGGTTGCTCACCGTGACGCCGCCGTTGTCCTGGGTCACGTTGTAAGCAGCCTTGACTTCAAAGCCGTTCCAGTTCGGCGACCACCACTGAATCGACGAACGCTCGCGACGGTCGAAGTTCATGCCGAAGTTGGCGCAGCCTGCAGCCGTGGTTGCAAGGCCAGCCTGCGTCACAGCGACAACCGAGGCGGCAGCCGAGGGGTTGGCCGGAAGCGCGACGCTCGGAACCGGAGAGCACCACGAAGCGGTGGCTTGGCCCGAAACCGCGCCTTGGGCAAACATGTTGCCGCCGAGCAGGTTGGCCGAATGGTTGGTCGAAGCACCGGAGACGCGAGCGTTTGCGTTCAGGGCGTTAACCATCTGGTTGAACGGGGTGTCCCACACGCCGAAGAGCGCGGTACCCCAGGTGTTGGAACGCAGTCCGACACCAGTGTTACGCATGGTCGGAGCGCGGCCTTCGTTCGAGCCACCCAGCGGCGGGTTGGCGCCGAAGTTGGCCGACAGTTCAATCTGGAACCAGGCCGACAGGCCGTTGCCCAGATCTTCCGTGCCGCGCAGGCCGAAGTTCGAACCGGCGGGGTTGAAACGCAAGCGGTTTTCCTGGTCAGCAACACCAGTGGCATTGGCTACGCCGGTAACACGGGCGCCGCCAACGGTACCGCCACGAGCGGAAGAAACGGAAGTACCAACGACTGAACCGTCACCGCCGGTTGCGGACACTTGCTCAACGTTCTGAACGATCGTGCCGTACAGGGTAACGTTCGCGGATTGCGCTGCGGCCACGCCGGAGAAGGCGGACAGCACTGCAACTGCGAGAAGTTTCTTTTGCATGTAAATCTCCTCTGTGATTGAACTGTAGCAACCCAAATTCACGGATATATCTGTTGCAGCGCTATCGCGAATTCGGTGTTTGCCTAGATGCACTTCCCGTTAACTGAGAAGCTTGGTGCAATTGTCACAAAACCCCGGGCGGAACGAAAACCTTTTCGGGCTTTCAGGCCCCAAAATGCCCTTGGTTGTGGCTTTTTGGCAACACGCCGGGAAGTTGTAAGCCGAAGCAGACCTCACAGTGGGTGCCAATCAGGCAGCTTCAGACCGTAACCGGCTTCTGGTAGGCCGGATAGAGGATTTTTTTGCGGCGGCCATTTTCAACCGTGTCAACTGACCGTATCTTTCCATCCCCGACCAGCCGCACGGCGTGATCGTGTGCCCTACGGTACTGTAGCCCGATGTTTTTTGCGATTTCGTAAATGCTCTTGCCCGGCGTTCTGGCTACAGTTGCAAGGAACATGCGTCGCTTTTCGGGCAACGAATAGAAGTCGGGGGTCGGCGCGAGATTCCAGCCCCCACCTACAGCCTGACTCCAGGCAAGATCAAACCTCGGGGCACAGCCGAGCGCACTTTCCGGAAGCGATGCCCGTAGCCTCGGCCAGTCACGCTTGAATTCCTGGATTCCGTAAAACCGGATAAATTGCGCGGGTGTCATGACAAGGATCGAATCGGGCAAATACGAGCGGTGCGCGGCTGCAACGCCTTTGAGCCATTTATCCACCGGTACGGTGCGATCCCAGAAGACTTTTTTGCTCAGAGCATCCCACTGGCGCCGCAGGTTCATCGGCGGAGCACTCTGCGGAGCACTCTGCGGAGTACTCTTTTGCCGATCGTCAGACTGCGTCATCGCGGTCCTCCTCCGATACTGCATTTGCGCCGATTTCCAGGTAAAGGGCATTCTGCAAAAACTCGACGTCCCGGGCCCGCTCCCATTCGGGGTCGCAGATGATTTCGGCCAATTCATCGAGCAGATCGAACCACGGCATGCTGACCAGGCCATTCTCGAAAGCGGCCGCAGGGAAAGCATAAGGAAGCGAGCCAATAAACGGTCTTATAGGCATGACTTTACGGGAAAGAACATACGGGTCGAAATAGGCATCTTCAACAAACGAGACCTTGAGGCGCCTGGCGCCTTGCAGCACGTAGCCATGGAGCTGATTGGCACGGTCCAGACTGTCAACAATATCCTGCGTCTCGTATTCGACCCCCGCATTTTTCAGGGCAACCGCGAGTTTGCCGGCACCGAACCCCTGCGGCAGAAAAAAATCCAGATCGTAGGAAAGCCTGTGGCCAAGCCAGCACCGGTCGAGCGCGGTGCCGCCACAAAGCTTCGCCAGAGAAAACTCAGCGGCACCATCCCGGCCGCTGAACTGCCCCCCGATCCTTATTTTTTCTTGTTCAGTCCGAGTTTTTTGACATGCAGTCCTTTTTGAGGATGCAACTTCTATCCGATGAATTTGTTGTACATTGCTCCATATGAGTATCCCCGTCTTAATTGACCGAAACACTGAGTACGCTGTGCGCCGGTTCATCGCCCGTTTGGTTACCCGGTACGACATGGCTGGGGCCATTCTCTTCGGCAGCCGGGCGCGCAAAACCCATCAACCCGAAAGCGACGCGGACGTGGCCGTGTTGTTACGCGGACCGCCTGCACGTTTTCTCCCGACCAAATTGGCAATGGCAGACGTGGCATTCGATGTCTTGCTTGAGACGGGCATCCGGGTGCAGCCCCTGCCGATTTGGGAAGATGAGTGGGCGCATCCGGAAACTTACTCGAACCCGGCCCTGTTACGCAACATAGCGCGTGAAGGAGTGCGGTTATAGCAAATTCGCCGGCTCGCAAGGCACTTCTGGCCAAGGCGGTTCGCGCCTGCATCTCGGCCCGTTTGCTGCTCAATGCGGGAGATGCGGATGGCGCCTGCAATCGGGCGTATTACGCTATGTTCGATGCGGCCAAAGCAGCCTTGCTTGGGTCGATCGCATCTGGGCTTGTGGAAATTGGCAGAACGCACGGCAGTTTGATTTCAGCGTTTGGTCTGTATCTGGTGAAACCCGGCGTTGTCCCCATCGAACTTGGACGTGCGCTCAATCGCGCCGAGTAGGTACGATTGATTGCCGATTACAAGGGGGATTCGATCGACGTCACGGATGCGGCCGAGATCGTGGCAGCGGCCGAAACGTTTGTTGCGGCCATCCAAGCCAAGTTCTTGCCTGATTAGCTGACATCCGCCCATCGATCGTGGGCATGCCGCTCCGCCTGGATTGGCGACCATTCGGCCTTGCGGTCGTGCAGCCCCTATTTTTTCTTGTCCAGCCCGAGCTTTTGGGTGAGGTCGCTGTCCAGCGACAAGGCCGACGCGCCCTTGAATTCGTCGGCCAAGCCGGCGGTTTTGGAGCCCAGGCGAAAGCGCACCCGCAGGTCGTTGACCGAGTCGGCGTTGCGCATCGCTTCATCGCGCGTGATGACGCCCTTTTCGGCGAGGTCGAACAGCGCCATGTCGAAGGTCTGGCAGCCCTGCTCGCGCGACTTGACCATCGCCTCCTTGAGCTCGAGCACTTCGCCCTTGAAGATGTGGTCGGCGATCAGCGGCGTGTTGAGCATGATTTCGATCGCGGCGACCCGGCCGCGGCCGTCGACACGGCGGATCAGGCGCTGCGAGATGATCGCGCGCAGGTTGAGCGACAGGTCCATCAGCACCTGCGAGCGCTTTTCTTCGGGGAAGAAATTGAGGATGCGGTCGATCGCCTGGTTGGCGTTGTTGGCGTGCAGGGTCGCCATGGAGAGGTGCCCGGTTTCGGCAAAGGCGATTGCATATTCCATGGTTTCCCTCTCGCGTACCTCGCCGATGAAGATCACGTCGGGGGCCTGGCGCAGCGTGTTCTTGAGCGCCGTATGCCAGTTGTGGGTGTCGCGGCCGATTTCGCGGTGACTCACCAGCGACTGCAGGTTTTTGTGCACGTACTCGATCGGGTCTTCGATCGTGATGATGTGGTCAGTGGCATTGGCGTTGCGGTGGTTGATCATCGCCGCCAGCGAGGTCGATTTGCCCGAACCGGTGCCGCCCACCATCAGCACCAGGCCGCGCTTGCTCATGACGATCTCGCCGAGCAGCGCCGGCAGGCCCATCGCCTCGAGGGTCGGGATGTCGGTGGCGATGGTGCGCACCACCATGCTCACGTGCCCCTGCTGCAGGAACACGTTGATGCGGAAACGCCCGACGCCGTCCGGGCTGATGGCGAAATTGCACTCTTTTTCCTTGTCGAATTCAGCGCGCTGCTTGTCGCTCATCAGCGCCTCGGCAAACAAGCGCGTGTGGGCGCCGGCCAGCTTCTGGTTGGCCACCGGGGTCAGCTTGCCGTCGATCTTCATCGCCGGGGGGAAATCATCGGCGATAAACAGGTCCGAGGCCTTCTTGCCGACCATCAGTTTCAACAGGTCATGCATGTACTTGAGTGCTTGTTCTTCGGTCACGGCGCAATCTCCCGGAAAGGTACCGAAACATTATAGTCAACCGTTGACAGGCAATTGCTTTAGACCTAAAGTAATTAGATGGACGCCGACACGCTCGATCACGAAACCCGCCTGGGCGAGGGCGACCACGAAGCATTGCGCGTCTGGCTGCGCCTGCTGACCTGCACCAACCTGATCGAAGCGGCGATTCGCGCCGACCTGCGCAGCGAATTCGACGTCACCCTGCCGCGTTTTGACCTGATGGCGCAACTCTACCGCCACCCCGAAGGCCTGAAAATGGGCGAGCTGTCGCAGCGCCTGATGGTGACCGGCGGCAATGTCACCGGCATCGCCGACCAGCTCGAAACCGAGGGCCTGGTGACGCGCGAAGCGCACGCCCTGGACCGCCGCTCGTTTGTCATCAGCCTCACGGCTGCCGGGCGCCGCGCCTTTGCCAAGATGGCGGCGCGCCACGAGGAATGGGTGGCGGGCCTGTTGCATGGCCTGGCCGACACCGAGCGCCACGACCTGTTCAAGCTGCTCGGGCGCCTCAAATCGACCATCAAGGCCACGCCATGAACCAGCAACACCTGGCGTGGCCGTTTTTCGAGGCGCAGCACCGGGCGCTGGCCGCCGAGCTTGATGCTGCCGCGCCGGCCCTGATCCAGGGCCTGGCGCACGGCCACGCCAGCGCCGCGGTCGATGCCGATTGCCGTACGCTGGTGGCGCGCCTCGGCGCCGCCGGCATCACCCGGCATGCCGTACCACAGGCCTACGGCGGCATCGCCGACACACTCGACTCACGCTCGCTGTGCCTGATCCGCGAAACGCTGGCCTACCACGAGGGCCTGGCCGACTTCGCGTTTGCCATGCAGGGCCTGGGCAGCGGCGCGATCAGCCTGGCGGGTTCGGAAGCCCTCAAGGCGCACTACCTGCCGCGCGTGGCCCGCGGCGCAGCGATTGCCGCGTTTGCCTTGACCGAGCCCGAGGCCGGCTCCGACGTCGGCGCCATGGCCACCAGCGCACGGCTTGAAAAAGAGGGCGGCCATTACGTGCTCGACGGCAGCAAGACCTGGATCTCGAACGGCGGCATTGCCGATTTTTACTGCGTGTTTGCGCGCAGCGACCCGGCCACCATGGGCGCCAAGGGCATTTCCGCCTTCGTCGTCGATGCCGACACACCGGGCCTGACCATATCGGAACGGATTGACGTGATCGCGCCGCACCCGCTGGCCACGCTCAAGTTTGACAACTGCCGTGTACCGGCCAGCCACCTGCTCGGCGCCGCGGGGCAGGGCTTCAAGCTGGCCATGCAGACACTCGACATTTTCCGCGCCTCGGTGGCCGCCGCCGCGCTCGGTTTTGCGCGCCGCGCGATGGATGAAGCGGTGGCCCGCGCCAAATCGCGCAAGATGTTCGGCGCCACCCTGGCCGACCTGCAGCTCACCCAAGCGGCGATCGGCGACATGGCGACCCTGATCGACGCGGCGGCGCTGCTCACCTACCGCGCCGCGTGGCTGCGCGATGTAAAAGGAGAGCGCACCACCAAGGAGGCCGCCATGGCCAAGATGACCGCCACCGAAAACGCGCAAGCCGTGATCGACCGCGCGCTGCAACTGTTTGGCGGGCTCGGCGTGAAATCGGGAGAAACTGTCGAGAAGCTGTATCGTGAAATTCGCGCCCTGCGCATCTACGAGGGCGCCACCGAAGTGCAAAAGATCATCATTGCCAGAGAAGTGTTGAAGTGAGGTTTGCATGACCCGCAAGACTGAAACGACTCGCCGTTCTTCCATCGATGCTGCGCGCACCAATGCCGCGCACACCACTACCGCGCACGTGGATACCTTTGCGCACGACCGCCTGCCGCCGCCCGAACAATGGCCCGACCTGTGCTTTGACCGGCCCGAGCTGCAGTACCCGGCGCGCCTCAACGCCGCCGTCGAGCTGCTCGACAAGACCGTGGCAGCCGGCATGGGGCATCGGCCGGTGATCTGGATGCCGGTCGACGGCAAACCGGTGTGCGCCACCTATGCGCAGCTGCAAACCCGGGTCAACCGGATCGCCCATGTGCTGGTCGAGGATTTCGACCTGCTGCCGGGCAGCCGCGTGCTGCTGCGCGGGCCCAACAACGCGATGATGGCGGCCTGCTGGCTCGCCGTGCTCAAGGCCGGCATGGTGGCGGTGGGCACGATGCCGTTGCTGCGCGCCAAGGAACTCAAGCAGATCATCGACAAGGCCGAGGTGTCGCACGCCCTGTGCGATGTCGCGCTGTGGCAGGAAATCGGCAACGTCACCAACCCGAACGGCGAGCACTACGCGCCGAGCCTGTTGCGCGCCGCCTATTTCAACGAGACCGACAGCGGCGGGCTCGAGGAAATGATGGAGCGCAAGCCTGCCACCTTCAGCGCCTGCAATACTGCGGCTGACGACGTGGCGTTGATTGCGTTTACTTCCGGCACCACCGGCGAGCCCAAGGGCACGGTGCACTTCCATCGCGACGTGATGGCCATGTGCGACGGCTTTCCGCGCTCGATCCTGAAACCGGTGCCGGACGACATCTTTTGCGGCACGCCGCCGCTCGCCTTTACCTTTGGCCTGGGCGGCATGCTGGCATTTCCGATGCGCTTTGGCGCGTCCACGGTGCTGCATGAGAAGCTCAACCCCGAGGTATTGCTCAAGACCATCGACGACTTCAAGGCGACGGTGTGCTTCACGGCCCCCACCTTTTATCGGCAAATGGCAGCATCAGTGGCAAAAGGGGCGCCAAAGTATTCGCTCAAGACGCTGAAAAAATGCGTGTCGGCCGGCGAGGCCCTGCCCGACACGACGCGCCAGCTCTGGAAGAACGCCACCGGCATCGAGATCATCGACGGCATCGGCGCCACCGAGATGATGCATATTTTCATTTCGCACACGCCCGAGGCGGTACGCCGCGGCGCCACCGGATACGCGATTCCCGGCTATCAGGCCTGCGTCATTGATGCAGCCGAAAACCCTTGTCCCCCAATGGTTCCAGGCCGGTTGGCGGTGAAGGGCCCGACCGGTTGCCGCTATCTGGACGACCCGCGCCAGGCCGCCTACGTGATCCAGAGCGGCCCGATGAAAGGCTGGAACCTCACCGGCGACGCCTACGCGATGGACGCCGACGGCTACTTTTTCTACCAGGCGCGCACCGACGACATGATCATCTCGGCCGGCTACAACATCGCCGGCCCCGAGGTCGAATCCTGCCTGCTGGCACACGACGCAGTGGCCGAATGCGGCGTGGTCGGCAAACCGGATGAGGCGCGCGGCCAGATTGTGAAGGCGTTTGTGGTGCTCAAGCCCGGCGTCGCCGCAGACAACGCCATGGTCAAGGCCTTGCAGGACTACGTCAAGAACGCGATCGCACCCTACAAATACCCGCGCGACATCGAG
Source organism: Burkholderiales bacterium (assembly GCA_947473125.1). Taxonomy (GTDB): domain Bacteria; phylum Pseudomonadota; class Gammaproteobacteria; order Burkholderiales; family JAEUOS01; genus CANJDH01. Next base: position 20,296 of record CANJDH010000056.1, on the reverse strand, counting down.
TTCGTGGCGTCACTGCCGCGCACCGAAACCGGCAAGCTGCAGCGCTTCAAGCTGCGCCAGATCGCGGCGTCATAAGGGAGAAAAGCGGGAGAAAAGCGGGAACAGCGCGCGGAGGCGCCTACTTCCCGAAGGCGCCGAACACCTTCTTGACGATGTCGGTGCCCTTGCCAACCGGGTCGGCGCGGATCGCCTTTTCTTCGTCGGCCATCATCAGGAACAGTCCGTCGAGCGCTTTTTGCGTGACAAAGCTCTCGACATTCTTCTGATCGCCCTTGACGATGCCCAGCGAGGCGCCCTTGCCGGCCAGCTCGTTGTACTTTTGCGCGAGACCGACGCGCTCGGTCGCTTTTTTCACGATCGGCAGGAATTTCACGCGCAGCTGATCGGCGGTTTTGCCCTTGAAATACTGGGTGCCCGAATCCTGGCCACCGGAAATGATGCCCTTGGCGTCCTGCACGCTCATCGATTTGATGGCGTTGACGAAAATCGGCTTGGCTTCGCCCACCGCCTTCTCGGCGGCGCGGTTCATCGCCAACTGCAACTCCTCGGTCTGCTTGCGCATGCCGAGCGCATTGAGCATGCTACGCGCATCCTCGAGGTAACCGGGCAAGGGGATCTTCACCTTGTCGTTGCTCCAGAAGCCGTTTTCGAGCGCCAGCTTCTCGACCGCCTTGACAGTGGAGGAGTTAAGGGCCGACTTGAGTCCGGCAACCGCGTCCTGGTTCGAGATGTCGCCCCACGACAGGGCCAGCGCATGGCGGCTGAAAAACCCCGTAGCGGTGGCGATCACCGATAGCGTGCAGACGCGGAGCAGGGTGCGGCGGGCGTTAGAATGTGCGGTCATGGCGTGAGTTGCCTCTTGTGGTGAAAGGAAGCGCGGTTTGGTGCAATGACATTATCGGGCAAGACGACAAGTGTAATCGCCGGCGCATGCGCGCTCGGCGTGGCCGCCTGGCTGTACCTGGCCAGTGCGCCGCAGCCGGCGCCGCAGGTCAAGTTTGCCACGCTCACCGGCGAGCTGATCAGCACCAGCGACTTGCGCGGCAAGGTGACGCTGATCAACTTCTGGGCAACCTCCTGCGCACCTTGCGTCAAGGAATTGCCGGGCATTGCCGCCACCTGGAAGAAGTACAACTCACAGGGATTCGAAGTCATCGCGGTGGCGATGGAATACGACCCCTCGAACTACGTGAAAAACTTCACCGAGCGCAACCAGCTGCCGTTCAAGGTGGCGCTGGATGCGCGCGGCGAGATTGCCCGCGAATTTGGCCGGGTCAGCGGCGAAGTGCGCGTGGTGCCGACCAGCTTCGTGATCGACAAGCAGGGCCGCATCATCAAGAGCTACCTGGGCGAGCTCGACTTCGTCAAGTTCCAGGCGCTGCTCGAAGCGGCGCTGAAGGAAGCGGCGTGAGCGGCGCGAACGGTGAGCCCGACAACGGCAAGGGGGCGCCGCCGGCCGAGCCCGGCCTGCCGCCCGAGCCGCCGCGCTATTTTGCCTGGACCGACCGCTGGGACCCGGGCAAGTGGGAGACCCCCGACAATCCGACGCGGCTGCAAAAGGTGCTGGCCGGCATTGCCCTGGTGATCGTGTTCGTGATGACCGTGTGGGTGCCACTGCGGCTGCTCAAGATTCTCTGACCCCCTCTCAAGAAGCGCACCCACCAAGGGTTTTCAGCGGGTTTTCAGCGGAGTTTCAGCGCTCGCCGAACCTGACGATTCGGGTAGGTCATTTCCCGCTCTCGTGCTTCGCCAGGCAACCAAGGTACTTTTCCCGCGCATCTTTGCGTACCGCACCACGCGACACCAGTTCCATGATCGCGTGCACGGCCAGGTCGAAACTTGCCAGGCAGTAGTGTGAAATCAGGGCGAGCTTCTTGAGCTGTTCGGCATCGAGCAGTTCCAGCTTCAGCGGGTCCTTGATGTAGACCATGTCGGCTTCGAGCAGCTGGTTGAAGGGCTGGCGAAAATTGTTGTCGCGAATCGTCGGCGCGATCGACCAGCGCTTGACGTCCAGGTAGCAGTGCGGGGTGAATCCCTGGCTGCGCATCCAGACATCGACCTCGCCGAAGGTGGGCTGGTTTTCATAAAGGCAGACAAACGATGTTTCGAGCTGGATGGCAACGCATTTCTCGAGCGTTCTGGTGCCATGCTTGAGGACATCGAGCTCGGCACCCTGGATGTCCATCTTCAGGAAATCAATGCTGCCGATGTCCGGCACATCATCGAGCCGGGCGGTTTGAACCGCGACTTCCTTCTCGATCAGGCCGAACTGCTCAAACCCGTTGAACAATTTCAGGGCCCGCAAGTCGGGCTTGAGCAACGAGGTCATGCCCGACGATTCGCTCGCGACATAGAGGGTCTTGCCGGTGCCGTCACTGAGAAACTGCGGGAATACCCTGACCGACTCACCGTAGGCATTCCTGATTGCCTCAACCTGTCGCAGATCGCCTTCGAAGGCGTTCAGGAAGGCGAGATCCTCGTCCAGCAGCACCTTGTAGACCGGCGTTTCAGCGATGCAGGCGGCGCCGATGTCCATCAGATTGATGCGCGACCGAAAGTTGACGACGTCTTGCGGCGTCAGATCAGGTTTTCCGAACAGATGCCAGTCCATCGCCCACCCCTTCCAGAAAAACGCGGATCAACTGATCGCAACCGGCACGCATCGCCGCAACCGGCCTGACGCACACCCACTCCGGTGCGCCCAATCGCAGCCGCCGACGGCGGGCGCACGCCCTATACGCCGGCCTCATGCGCCTGCACGTCGGCGTGATAGCTCGAGCGCACCATCGGCCCGCAGGCGGCATGCGCGAAACCCAGCTTTGCCGCCTCGGCTTCAAACATCTTGAACACTGCGGGCTCGACATAACGCTTCACCGTCAGGTGGTGCCCCGAGGGTGCTAGGTACTGGCCCAGCGTGAGCATGTTGACGTCGTGCGCACGCATGTCGCGCATGACTTCAAGAATCTCTTCATCGCGCTCACCCAGGCCCAGCATCAGGCCCGATTTGGTCGGTACATCGGGATGCGCGGCCTTGAAATCCTTGAGCAGGTTGAGCGAGTAGGCGTAGTCGGAACCGGGGCGCGCTTCCTTGTAGAGGCGCGGCACGGTTTCGAGGTTGTGGTTCATCACATCCGGCGGCGCGAGCTTGAGGATGTTCAGCGCGCGATCGGCACGGCCGCGAAAATCCGGCGTCAGGATCTCGATGCGCGTTGCCGGAGAGTGCTCGCGCACCGCGCGAATGCAATCGACAAAATGCTGTGCGCCGCCGTCTTTAAGGTCGTCCCGGTCGACGGACGTGATCACCACGTACTTGAGCTTCAACGCGGCGATGGTGCGGGCCAGATTGAGCGGTTCGTTGACGTCGAGCGGATTGGGGCGGCCGTGGCCGACATCGCAAAACGGGCAGCGCCGCGTGCAGATGTCGCCCATGATCATGAAAGTGGCGGTACCCTTGCCGAAGCACTCGCCGATGTTCGGGCACGACGCTTCCTCGCACACCGTGTGCAGCTTGTGCTCGCGCAGGATGTCTTTTATCTCGCCGAAACGCGTCGAGGGCGAGCCGGCCTTGACGCGAATCCAGTCAGGCTTTTTGAGTGCTTCGTTGCCGATCACCTTGATCGGGATGCTGCGGACCTTGAAACCGCCCTTGAGTTTTTCGCCTTGAATGAGCGCCATGTTATGAATCGCCTTTAACCTTGACGAGCCCCGATTGAGGCCATTCGGCCAATCCGAACGCGCGCCGTATCGCGCGCTTGAGACAATGGCGCCGATATTTCGCAAGATTACGCCCAAGATAGGGTAGTGCGCTGCGCGCGGCACGCACGGCGAATCCGGTGCCCGGACCGGCGTAAAACGCATCAGCCGCGAATTGCGAGTAGGAGGTGAATCCGGCCAACCTAAATCCGGCTTTCCGGAGCAGCGCATCAACCTCCGGAAACAGGGCTTGGCCACGGTATATCTCGAAGAATTCGGCCTCCAGATGGATATATTTCACGCGCGCCAACATCGAGCCGAGGCCTTGCAGCACCAATTGCTCGGCGCCTTGAACATCCATCCACAGGATGTCGATGGCATCAATCCCGCGCGAGGCACAAAATTCATCGAGTCGAACCGCATCCACTTCGATTCGGTCCTGCACATAGGTCTCTTCCGGATAGGTGCCGGCGGCCTCAAACAGGGATGATGCGCCGGGATTGCCCGCTGCAACTCCGGTGACGGTGCGCTCTGGATTCGTCGGGTAAAACACCAGCCGCCCGGTCTGGCCGGACGCGGCCTTCTCGGTGAGGACAATCCGGGGTTCGGCCGCCGCCACGGCGCGGCATTGCGGCAGCGTCGCCTGATTGCACTCAAATGCAAATACGGTGGCTCGCGGATAGGCGCTTGCAAAGTCCGCACTCTCCGCGCAATCGCGTGCCCCAATGTCGAAGATCACGCGCACGCTGGCCTCGTCGAGCACACGATCGAGTACTTCCTTGCAACGCAGCCAGACTTTTTGTGCCATCAGTGCATACCCTCGCCCGGGACCCAGAAATCGCCGATGGCGAGGTGATCAACACGGTTGTCCACCACCGCCTGCACCGCCTCCTTCGGCCCGCAGACAATCGGTTCCTCATGCACGTTAAAGCTGGTGTTGAGGATCAGCGGAATCCCCGAGAGCTGGCGGTAGCGCTCGATCAGGTTCCAGTATTTCGGGTTGCGATCGCGGCGCACCAACTGCGGCCGCGCCGTGCCGTCGACGTGGACCACCGCCGGAATCTTCAGCTGCCAGTCCTTTTTCACGTCATACGTGATGGTCATGAACTCGGCGGCGTGGCGGCCCGGTTCGACGTTTTCAAACACTTCGTCGGCATACTCGGCCAGCGCCGAGGGCGCGAACGGCATGAACTCGCTGCGTTCGAGACGCTCATTGAACCAGTCGTTGATCGAGCGGTCGGTCGGCGCCGCCACCATCGAGCGGTTGCCGAGCGCGCGCGGGCCGAACTCCATCGCGCCCTGGAACCATCCGACCACCTCGCCCTTGTGGATAGCCTGCGCGGCCTTTTCGGTGACGGCATCGATGCCGCACTCTTCGTACTTCAACCCGCGACTGTCGAGCTCCGCCTTGATCTGGGCGTGGGTCGGGTCCGGGCCCCAATACACGGTGTCGAGCTTGTGGCCAGCAGTTTTGATGAAACCGGGATGCAGCTGGTCCTCGACGATAAGCGCCGCACCAACACTGTTGCCGGTGTCCGACATGCCGGGAAACACGAACAGGTGTTCGACTTCGGCGAGTGCGGCGATGCGCTGGTTGAGCTTGACGTTCGCGAATACGCCGCCGTTGACCGCGAGCTGCTTCATGCCGGTTTCCTGCATGAAGCTACTTACCAAGGCAACGATTGCCTCTTCAAACACCGCCTGCGCGGCTGCCGCCACGTCTTCGCGAGTGTGGCCCTTGATGGCCTCACGCAGGAAGGCTTCGCGCTTGTCGTAGGCGCCCTCCACGCGCGCAAAATCGGAATCGAACCCGTGCCCGTCTGCCGACAGGCGCATCGCCTTGCGAAACGCACTTGCCAGCTTGGTCGGGTTGCCGTAGGCGGCCAAGCCCAGTACCTTGCCTTCATGGCGCAGCGGCCGAAACCCGAGCAGCTCGGTGATCGCCATGTAGAAGTAGCCCGGCGAGCAGCCCACGGTTTCAGAGACATGCCGGCAGTCGATCTTGCCGTCCTTGAAAACGTAGGAACCATGGTGCATGTCAAGGTCGCCCTCGCCGTCCATGGTGATCACAGCGGCTTCGGAAAACCCGCTGTAGAAGGCGGCCGCCACGGCATGGGTCGCATGGTGCTCTATGAAGTGAACCTGCGTGTCGGCGCGATAGCCCTCGCCCGCGAGAAACGATTCTGTGCGGAAGAAGTCTTCGAAGCACCGGCCCTTGAGCTCTGGCTTGTCGCGTAACTGCTTCAACAAACTGCCGGCAAAGAACTGGGTTTCCTGGTCCTTTCCAAGCGCTGTTTTCCAGAGCCGGGAAACGCTGCGCTCGAGATCCTTGGTCCGGCTTCCACGGCTGACATAGCGGTCCGCAAAATGGCCATAGTTCGAAGCAATGTGGTCAATGTCGCGGCGTTTCAACCCTGCCATCTCAAGGCAGGCATCAATCGCCAGGTTGGGCAGGCGCCCACCATCGCACTTGATGCGCGAAATGCGTTCTTCGGAGATGGCGGCAAGCAGCTTGCCGTCCCGATAGATGCAGGCTGATGCGTCGTGCGAGGAAGCAATTCCCAAAATGATGGCCATGCCGGGTCAAGCTTTCATCGCAGGATCGGCGCCACGGCGGGCAACTGCATCAGGCCCGCCTCAAGGTGTGCAGCGAGCCGTTCTCCCACCTGCGAAACAGCGGCATGCATGCCCAGGGCCTTGAGGCTGGTGACGCGCAGGCCCGCATAGCCGCAGGGGTTGATGCCGTCGAAGGGGGCGAGGTCGAGGTCAACGTTGAGGCTCACCCCGTGATAGGTGCAGCCGCGCTTCACCTTGAGGCCGAGCGCAGCAATCTTGGCGCCGCCCCCGGGCCCGCCCTCGGACCCGCCCACGTACACGCCGGGCATGCCGGCGCGGCGCTGGCCGGCTACACCCAGCTCGGCCAGCGTGGCGAGCACAGCAGCCTCGATCAGGGTCACCAGGCGGCGCACCGTCACGCCGCGCCGCGTCAGGTCGACCAGCACGTAGGCCACCACCTGCCCCGGCGCGTGATACGTCACCTGCCCGCCACGATCGGTTTGCACCACAGAGATGCCGCCCGGATTGAGGATGTGCTCGTGCTTGCCGGCCAGGCCGAGCGTGTAGACCGGCGCGTGCTCGGTGAGCCAGATTTCATCAGGCGTATCGGCGTCACGCGCGGCAGTGAAGGCGCGCATCGCTGCAGCGGCTTCTTCAAACCGGGTCAGGCCAAGATGCTTGACCACCAAGGGCTGCAGGGCATTGGCCTCTGGTAACCCTTGTGCCACAACGGTTTTGGCGCGAAGCATGGTGGCGGCCAGCATCACAAGGCCATGTTCACCATCGGGTGGTCCGACAGTTCAGTGTAGAGCGCGTCAAGCTGCTGGCGCGAAGTGGCGCGAATCACGAAGGTCAGGCTCAGGTATTTGCCCTCGCGCGACGGGCGCATGCCGACCGTGGTTTCGTCGAAATCGGGTGCGTGGCGCTTGACCACGGCGAGAATCGACTGCGCAAAACCCGCTTGCGTCTTGCCCATCACCTTCACCGGGAAGTCGGTCGGATACTCGATCAGCGACTCCATTGGCGAGATCGGGGCGCCAGGCGGCGTATCGTCGGCCTGGGACATGGCGATCAGGCCTGCGCCTGCGCGGACGCGACCTTGGCCGCGGCAAACGCGGCGTGCATTTTTGCAAATACCGGCCCCGGCTTGCCCAGGTGTGCGGCGGCGCCGACGGCGCGGCCGTCCAGCTTGGTGATAGCCACCACTTCCTTGCTCGACGACGACAACCACAGCTCGTCTGCATTCCAGACTTCGGAAGCGGTGATCGGGCGCAACTCGAGCGGCATGCTGCTGCTGCGCGCCAGGTCGATCACGGCGTCAAGGGTGATGCCGTGCAGCATCAGGTTGTCCTTCACGGGCGCTGCGATCACGCCGTCCTTGACGATGAACACGTTCGACGACGATGCCTCCGACAAATAGCCGTCACGGAACATCACCGTTTCGACCGCATCATGCTCTGCAGCAAGCTGGCGCATGAGCACGTTGCCGAGGAGAGAGATCGACTTGATGTCGCAGCGAGTCCAGCGGTTGTCGACCGCCGTCACGCAGGCCACGCCGTTGGCGTACTGTGCCGCCGAGGGCGTCACCAGCGGGTTCGACATCATGAACACGGTCGGCTGCGGATTGCGCGGAAACGCGTGGTCGCGCGGCGCCACACCGCGCGTCACCTGGAAATACACCCCCTGGTCGTCAAACGACTGTTTGGCGATGATGGTCTTGAGGATGTCGGCCCATTGCGCATCGCTGTAGGGATTGGGGATGCCGATCGAGTCGAGGCTGCGCGCCAGGCGCGCCAAATGCGGCACCGCGCGAAACGGCTTGCGCTGGTACACCGGGATGAATTCGTAAACGCCGTCGCCAAAGATGAATCCCCGATCGAGCACCGGTACCCGGGCTTGTTCGATCGGCATCCATTCGCCATTGAGAAAAATCATGATACTCCTTCGCTCAGGATTTGGTAAACCACAGACGCATGGTGTCGTAGGCACGGCCGAACACGCCCGCCCCCTCGACCGCCTCAAGCGCGACCACCGGCACCTCGGCAATGTCGCGGCCGTCGACCGTGACCTTCATGGTGCCGATTTTCTGTCCCAGGGCGATTGGCGCGAGCAAGGGTTTTTGCGACAGCAGCGTCGCCTTGACCTTGTCGGCCTGCCCCTTGGGCAAGGTGACGAACAGCTCGCGGTCGAAGCCGGCCTTGACTTCGCGCGAACTGCCCTTCCACACCTCCAGTGAGGAAATGCTCTGGCCCTTGTCGTACAGCTTGACGCCGTCGTAATTGAGGAAGCCGAAGTTGAGCAGCTTCTGCGATTCAGTGGCGCGCGCATTCTCGCTGCCAGTACCGAGCACCACCGAGAGCAGGCGGCGCGGGCCGCGCTTGGCGGAGGCAATCAGGCAGTAACCGGCCGCGTCGGTAAAACCGGTCTTCATGCCGTCGACGTTCGGGTCGACCCACAAGAGCTTGTTGCGGTTCGACTGGGTGATGCTGTTGTAGCTGTACTGCTTCATCGAGTACAGCGAGTAGAAATCAGGAAAGTCGCGAATGATTGCGGCGGCGAGCACGCCGAGATCGGCTGCCGTGGTGTAGTGCTCGGGGTCGGGCCAGCCGGTCGAGTTGCGAAAACTGGTGTTCTTCATGCCGAGGCGCTTTGCCTCGCGGTTCATCGCCGCGGCAAAGGCTTCCTCGGAGCCGGAAATGAGTTCGGCCAACGCGATGCAGGCATCGTTACCCGATTGCACGATCATGCCGCGCAGCAGTTCGGCCACCGTCACCGGCTTTTTCGGCTCGATAAACATGCGCGAGCCGCCCATTTTCCAGGCCTTTTCGGAAACCGGCACCGCCTGCTCCAGCGTCAAGGTCTTGGCCTTGAGGGCGGAGAACGCCAGATAAGCCGTCATCAGCTTGGTCAGCGACGCCGGTTCGACGCGTTCCGCCGGGCCGAGGCTCGCGAGCACCTGCGCGCTCGAGACATCGAGCAAGATCCAGGACTTGGCGTTGATCACGGGGGCCGGCGGCGTCTGGGCCGGCACGACAGCACTGAAACAGGCGGCGGCGCAGCAAAGTGCGGCGCGCAACAATCGGGAGAAACCCACGGCAAAGGCCTTCAAAAACAAGACGCGAATTATAGCAAACCGCGCGCAGGCGCCTTCGGCCTGCCTCTGAAAAATCGCCAAAACCGTTGGTGGGAGCGGCTCCGGGGCCGATGCCTGGCGATGCTCAGGCGCGCCAGGCACGCATGATGATGCCCTTGATCACGTGCAGACGTCGATGAAAAAAATGGTCCGCGCCAGGTACCACCACGACCGGCAGCTCCTGCGGCTCGGCCCAGCGCAGCACGGCGTCAAGCGGCACGGTATCGTCCAGTTCGCCGTGAATCACCACCGTATCAGCCGGCACATCCTCGACCCGGCCGCGCGAGATCGCGGTACCGACGAACACCATGCGCTCCACGGCGCGGCCCTCGGCAGCCAATCGCCTGGCCACGCGCGACTGCACCAGCGAACCGAACGAGAACCCGGCGAGCACCACGGGCGCCGCCGCCGCGGCCTCAAGGCCGGGCTTGCCGCGGGCAAACTGCAGCAAGGCCAGCAGGTCGTCGGTCTCGCCGTTACCCTCGTCGTGTGCGCCAACGCTTGCGCCAACACCGCGAAAATTGGGGCGCAGGGCAACATAACCCAATTCGACGAAGGTCTTGGCCAGGGTTTGTGCGACCTTGTTGTCGAGCGAACCGCCATACAGCGGATGCGGATGTGCGATCAGCGCCAGGCCGCGCGCCGATGCCTCGCCGGCCAACGCCGGGTAGTCAAACATCACCTCGATGGCCCCGGCCGGGCCGTCGACCAGAATCCGTTCGGAGCGCATTGCCGGCCTCAGATCTTGAGGCGCTCGACCACCGTGCCGTTCTTGAGGTGCGATTCGACGATGTCGTCGATGTCGTGCTCGTCAACGTAGGTGTACCAGGTGCCTTCGGGATAGACCACCACGCATGGGCCCTCCTCGCAGCGATCGAGGCAGCCGGCATTGTTGATGCGGACCTGGCCGCCTCCTGCGAGGCCCAGCGACTTGACCTTCTTTTTGGCGTAGTCACGCAACGCCTGGGCGTTCTTGCCGCCGCAGCACGGGCGTTTCTGCCCGTTGGCATCGGGCTCGCGCACGTTGGTGCAGAAGAATACGTGGTGCTGGTAGTAGCTCATGGCATCCGTGCGTTGAAGGGTACGGGGAGTATAGCCTCCGGCCCTGGCAATCGCGCGCCTCGGGGCGGGCCGCTAGCGTGATTCCCTGGCCGGCAGCGCGAACAACACATACAGTGCCGCAACAAACGGCCAGAGCGCGGCCACCGTCTGGGTCAGGCCGTTGAAATTGAGGAAGCGACCCGGGCTGAGCGACTGCACGATCGCCGCGTAGTAGGGGTTTGCCGGCGCCAGGTTGACCACCACAGTGGCAAACGTCACCGCAATCAACACCAGCGCCAGCAACATGGCACGTGGCAAGGCCAGCGCGAACAACAGCGCTGCGGTGCCGGCCATCAGGCCGTTTTGCGCTCCCGGCGTAAGCCATGCAAGGGCGACCTCGGGGCTGAACAGGACCGTATGCGATAACGCACGCACCGCGCAGGCGAGGCCAACGAATACCAGCATGAGCACAAAACGGGGTGCCTGCCTGGTCAAGCTGACCAGAAACAGGCTGCCCGCGGCAAACAGGCTCGCGGCAGTGACGGACGTCTCGACGCGCGCAAATTCAGCCGGCGTGAACGGATAGCCCGAGACCGTGCCCAAAACCGCCTGCAGGCCGCCGAAGCCGAACAGCATGCCCTGCGGGTAGAGCGCCGCAAACAGCCACAAGCCGGCCAGAATCAGGCCCCTCGGGGTGTGTGCTCCCACCCAGCGATCGGTCGTGGCCTTGAGCATGCCGCGCTCCAGCAAGCCCGGCGCGAGCAAGGCGCCCAGCACGCCGCCGGCCAGCGAGCCGATGCTGTTTGCCAGCAAATCGGTCAACGCCGGTACCCGGGTAGGCAGATAGGTCTGCAGCGATTCGAGCAGGAATGACAGCGCTGCGCCAAGCACCAGCGCCACCAGGGTCGAGAGCACGCCGCGCAGGTGCGGGAAACAGCTCCACACCAGCAGCATGCCCAACGGAATGTACGCGAGCAGATTGAACGTGAAGTCCACCGGCAACAACACCTTGGGCCAGGTTCCGGCCCATGCCAACGGCGACAGGCCCTGGTCGCGCCACCCGGTCAACGGGTACAGGGTAGCGTAGGCAATCAACAGCGCAAACACCGCTGCGAGGTCACGCGCCAGGGTCGATGCGCGCATCAGCGTCGCCTACATGCCGACACTGCCCGTCCATGCCAGCACGTCATCGACCAGCCGGTTGGCGGCCAGCCCCAGTGCCACCGCCCCGCCCGGGCCATCCGGGGTGGTCGCCGGCACCTCGATGAGAAACGCCTTTTGCGCCGTCACTTCGCGATTCGACGTCAGCGAGGCACGCGCGCGTAGCACCGCGCGGCTGCTCTTTTCCTGGTCGAATACCTGGGTGAATTCGTCGAGTTCGACCTTGAGCATCGGGCCGGCACCACCAAGCAGAACCCCGCCCGCTACGGCACGCTCCTTGAGGCGCGCCTCGATCAGGTTGGTCGGCGTCGATACCCAGCGGGTCTGGGCATAAGCCGCCGGGCGCGCCGCATTCGCATACGCCAGGCGGTAATACAGTTGCGGCGAATCCATCCAGTTGGGCGCCGTCACCAGCGCCTGGTTGAGGCCCTTGACGGCCACCGGTCTGGCAGCGGCCGGCAATCCGAAATCGTAGGCCCCGACCGGTTCCTTGGCCTTGGGTCCGACGCCGCAGCCGGCCAGCAGCATGGGCGCCAGCAGCGCCACCAGAAGAATCGCTTTTCTCATCATCAACTCCGCAAAATGTTCCCAAACCTGTGGTTCACGTGGCCCGACGTCACCTGGGCGCAGGCCCGACGAACCCCGGCTCGCCTGGCCCGGCCGGAGCCGGCGGCGCGCCAAAGAGTACGCTGGCCGGTTCGTCGCCGATTTTCTCGGTGACCTTGTCGAGCGTGCGGATGCCGCGCGCGGCATCATCGAGCAGCGTATTGAGCCGCGGCAGGGTCTGGGTTTCCACCGTGGTGACGCTGTGGCTGACGCGCTCCGCGCTCTGTGCGATCTGGTCGGCGCTTTTGGCGATCTGGTCGACGGCATCGAGCTTCTTGTTGATGTCGGCTGCGAGCTTGCCAACGTTGCCCATCATGTCGTCGGCGCGCGCCAGGCTGCGCCGCCCGTCCACCGCAAGTGTTGCAATGCCATTGGCGGCGGGCTGCACTTCGTCGGCCAGCTGACCGATTTTCTTGGCTGCGTCCTGCAGGTTGACCAGCGTCTGCTTGAGAACTTTCTGGTTGTCGTCATCAAGCAGCTTGTTGATCTGGGTCATCGCAATGGACGCCTTGAATACCATTTCTTCGCCGGACACCGAAAAGCGGTCGAACAGGGACGGGCGGATCGCGATCCGTGCCGGCTCCGGCAATGACGATTCGATCTTCTTCACGTCCTTGATCTTTTCGTCCGCGTCGAGTTGGATGAAGGCCAGGCCGGTCAGGCCCTGCAGGCCGAGCTCGGCATAGGTCGCGTTGGTGATCGGGGTGCTCGGCAGGACGCCAACCTTCACCAGGATCTGTCCCGGCTTGATGGTATCGAACTCGATCGCCTCGACCTTGCCTACTTCCATGCCGCGGTATTTGACGGCGGCCTGCACGTTGAGCCCCGCGATCGAACCGCTGGTGGTGAGCACGAAGGGCGTGCGCTCCTGGGTATCGCGGTTCAGCCACATCACGGTGAAAACCACCGCGATGGTGAGCAGCACCGTGAAAATGCCGGCGATGAGGGCGTGGGATTTATTTTCCATGTCAATTGCCTCTAGACCACAAAAGGATACTCGCGAATCACCTCGATGGCGCGCTGGGCGCGCTCGCCGAGGAAGAACTTCTTGATGAACGGGTGCGATACCGCGATGACGTCGCGCACCGACGCGTTGATCAGCACTTTCTGGTCGGCCAGCACCGCCACCGTGGTGGAAATTTCGAACAGGGTATCGAGGTCGTGCGTCACCATGACCACGGTCAGGCCGAGCTCGCGATGCAGGTCGCGGATCAGCGCGACGAACGAATCGGAACGGTCCGGGTCCAGACCTGCGGTGGGTTCGTCGAGGAAGATCAGTTCCGGCTCGAGCGCCAGGGAGCGCGCCAGCGCGATGCGCTTGACCATGCCGCCGGAGAGCTCCGCGGGCATCTTGAAGGCGTGCCGGCCTTCGATGCCGACCATCTGCAATTTGAGCATCACGGCGTCGCGAATGATGTCTTCGTCGAAGCACTTGAGCTCGCGCAGGGGCAGCGCAATGTTGTCGAACACCGGCAATGCCGAGTACAGCGCGCCCTGCTGGAACAGAACGCCCCAGCGGTTGCGCATCGCCTGCAGGGCCTTCTTGTCCTTCGAGTCGAGCCGCTGCCCGAACACCTTGACGGTGCCCTGGTGCGGCGTCTCAAGCCCGAGCATCTGGCGCAGCATGGTGGTCTTGCCGGAACCCGAGCCGCCCACCAGCGACAGGATGTCGCCCTTCTTCACCGTCAGGTTGACGCCGCGATGCACCACGTGGTCGCCGAACTTGGTCCACAAGCCCTCTATCTCAATGATGTTGACACCATCCCAGTCGCTCACGCTGTGGGACGCGTTCCTGCCGAAGTCGGTGGCGCGCGTCATATGCCGACGTTCGAAAACACCACTGCGAAGATCGCGTCCGCGATGATCACGACGGTAATCGAGGTCACCACCGAACTGGTGGTGCCCTGGCCCAGGCTTTCGGTGTTCGGTTCGATGCGCAGGCCGAAATGGCAGGACACGAGCGCAATCAGGATGCCGAACACCACGCCCTTGCCCAGGCCGAGCCAGAGGTTGGCAATCTTGACTGCCCCGGGCAGGGAATTGAAGAAGAAGGAGATTGACAAGTCGAGCTGGATTTTTGCCGCGACCATGCCGCCAAACAGCGACACCGCGTCGGTCCAGAGGATCAGCAGCGGCATCGCGATCGCCAGTGCCAGCACCTTGGGCATGATCAGGCGGAACCCGTGCGGAATGCCCATCACGGTGAGTGCGTCGAGTTCCTCGGTGACGCGCATCACGCCCAGCGCGGCGGTCATGGCCGAGCCCGAGCGCCCCGCCACCAGGATCGCGGCGAGCACCGGGCCGAGTTCGCGGATGATGGCGACACCGAGCAGGTCGACGATGAACACGTCTGCGCCGAATTGCTTCAATTGCCGCGCCGACAGGTAGGAGAGCACGATGCCGATCAGGAACCCGACCAGCGCTGTGATGCCGAGGGCCTGGGCGCCGCTGCGAAACGTATTGGCGGAAATCTCGCGCCATGGCCCCGCCAGCGGGGCGCGCGCGAAACGGCCCACATCCAGAACGATCTGGCCGAGCAGGCGCACAAATCCGCTCAGGTGGTCGGCAAACATGTACGAGCGCACGCCGATCGCCTCGAACAGGGTGCGCAGGGTCAGTGGCGGGTCGGGCGCCGGTGGCGCCTCGGACTTGGCAAGGTTGTCGAAAAAGGCCTGGTGCTCGGCGCGCAGGCGGAATCGCTCCGGACGCTTGCCGCCGCAGGCACGCCAGAACATCAGCGCACCGACGTGATCCATGGTGTCGATTCCCGTCAGGTCCCAGGTCAGGCCCGGGGTGCTCGCGTGATCCGCCAGCGCCTTGCGTAGTGCGCGCAGGTCGCCACGCGCCAGGTCGTGCGACATGGTGTGCACGTTCCAGCGGCCCGCGGCCTTCAGTATTCGACCGGACTCCGAAGACACCGTCTCGATTTTTGGCGCGTGCCGCGTCTCCGGCGGGGCTGCAACCGATAGCGGGTTATTGCTCATAATGCCAAAGGGCGATCAACATGGGTCGTTGCGCAGTCAGAATGGGCACTTATCTGGCAGGTGCTCCGGAATTTCTGAACTCAACAGAGTCGAGTCGATAGTATCGTGCAAAGCATCGATTCGCATAGTTGGTTTTGTCACCCGTCAGCATCAGCTCCGGTGTGGTCAACGATTTGGGCCGGTTTTTTATCTCGGGCAAGATCAGATCGCGTTGGTTACTGGCGATGGCAATGCTGATGGCGTTGTCCTGCGACTGAACTTCCCGCCAATATCTGTAACCGACGCCCAAATCGCGAAACCATTGCTGTGCAGAAATCGACCAGACCAGGGTTACAACCAAGATCAAACCCAGAATCGGCCTGGCCACTGGAGTCAACCGCACCTCGGAGATCTGGCTCCGCAAACATAGCCAAAACACTATTGGCCAAAACCAACAAAACAGCAACAGCGGGAGCGTCCTGGCGCGTGGCGGGGGCGCTTGTCCGGTGCTCCAGTACGAGGGGAAAAGACAAAAAAGAATCAAGGCAAATAGTGCTACCATGACCATCCACTTGGTACGCCAATCGCCGGCAAGCAACCTGGCCCATGCCGGCGCCGATTTTTCAATCCATTCCAGGGAGAGCCAGGCAAAAAGCCAGAATCCGGGTTGCGACAGCCAGGTGAAGCCCATGCGTGCCGCCTGTGAAGCACTCATTGACAAGGCTGACAGGTAGTCGCGATTGCCGGCGAATAGCTGCAGACGCACTTCGTTTCCTGGAGCCAGCAAAACAAGCAACGAGCCCGCTACCGCAAAGAAAGTCACCATCGCAATGCCGGGCAACATGGGTCGATTATACCGGTAGGTATACACCAGGCCGGCCATCAGCGCCATATCGACGATCAGCATCAGGATTTCATTGCAGCCGGCAAGAAAAAAGGCGACCATCGCACATGCGACCCAACGAACCGCGCGCTGCCTCCTCGAAGCGAAACCACCGGCGTCAGCCCACCGGCCCAACATGATCAACTGTGCGAGCAGCAACATCGCCACCCCGTTGGCCAACTGGTAGGTGAGTCCCCCCGATGCCCAGAAATACGCCTCCAGCACGCTCGGAAGATTGACTGAATACAACAAGGCAAACATCGCGCCATACGCCACGGCGGACTTGAGCGATGATGTGCCGCCGCCTATCGCCCGGATCAGGACGACAGTACCGGCCGCAGACACACCCAGGATCGCCAGGGCAAACAGTGCATATGCGCCGGCGGGCAGCAAGCCGATCAGCGACACCATGAACGTCGAGCTATATCTGCCGGTCCAGGTGTTGAACCAGACGATCTGGCTGGTCCAAAACCCATCGATTCGCGCTGCCGCAGCGAAACAATAGTCATCCGACGAGGGCGTGGAAAAGGTGGCCAGAACGACCAGGGAGGCGATCATTGTGACCACCAGAAGCGCTGACAAAGCGTGCAATGCCCGCATCAGGCCCTGCCCTTGCCTGCAAACACCCACACCACGCTCAGCACCATGTTCCACGCCACGACCACGACCATGCTGACAAGTTGCACCAACCAGACCGACTGCAACATCGGGTACAGCAGTTCGGCGAGCCACCAGTTGATCAACATGCCGCATGCCACCATGACGATATAGCGGGACGCGACCGGAAGGTGGGCACCCGGTGCATCGAACGTAAAATAAAAATGCAGTGCGTAGTTGAACACCACCGCCGCCAGAAAGGCGATAGTGGTGATGACGCCTACATCCAAGAGAAACGCCTGGCCCAGCGCAAACCCGCACAGGAAATATACGACCCCGGTTGCCATCCCCACCAGCACATACCGCAGAAAGGTCGCATTGTTCCGGAATAGCTTCATTGCCGGAATGATTTCAGCGCTTCGTGACAACAACACATTGGGTCCAGAGCACGCCCTCGAGCGGCCCGCCAGACAAGTGGCGCTCCAACTTCTGCGCCAGGTCCGCCGCAAAACGACCACCAAATTCCGCAAGGACCGGGACATACAAACCCATCACGGCGCCGCGCACCGTTTCAAATCCCGTGTCCTGAAGTGCACGCGTAACCTGCGCTTTTGTCATCAAGTTGATATGGCCGGTTTCAATGATCGGCTCGCGGTAAATCCGTCGCACTATGTCGATCACCCCCGGCAGGAAGGCCACCTTGCAGCACAGTTCGAGACTGCTGTACTTTTGCGGCGTGGTCAGTATCAGTCGCCCGCCCGGCTTGAGCAATCGGTGGATCGCCGTCAATACCGGGTAGGTCGCGGGTATGTGTTCTATCACCTCGGAACACAGCACCGTATCAAAATGCCCGGCGGGCAGCGAACTATGGACAATATCGTCGGCCACGATATCCAGATTGTGCGCACTGCCGAACTCCGCCCTCACCTGAGTCAGATGCCGCGCTTCGACATCAGTAACGGTGACCTCGCGATGCGATGCCAGAAGCGATGGAACATAAATGCCGGACCCCGGACCAATCTCCAGTGCGACCCCGGCCATCAACCCGGGCCGGGCACCGGATTCATCAATCGCGGCCCTGACCCATGCCAGCCGCTGTTGATGCAGATACCTGCGGGTCGGGTTGGAAGACTTGTAGATCGCCGCTTGCAGGCCGACAATATCGCTTTCGCCCATCGATTCAATCGTCACTCGTGAACCTTGCGAACCACGTAAATCGGGCGTTGTTTGGCTTCAAAGTAGACGCGCCCGACGTATTCGCCGAGCAATCCGATCCCCACAAGCTGCACGCCGCCGAGAAACAGGATCGCCACGAGCAAGGAGGCGTAGCCCGGCAACACGACGCCGTACACCAAGGTGCGCACCAAGATGAACAACGCGTAGAGCACAGAGCCGAACGCAATAAGCCCACCCACGTAGGTCCAGAATTTCAACGGGGCAATGGAAAAAGCGGTAATCCCTTCAATCGCAAAATTCCAGAGGCGCCAGCCGTTGAATTTTGACTGGCCGGCAATGCGTTCGGCACGTGCATAATCAATGCAGACCGTTTTGAAACCGACCCAGGCAAACAAGCCTTTCATGAATCTGCGCCGTTCCGGCAATCGCTTGATCGCCTCGACCACCAGGCGGTCCATCAGCCTGAAATCACCCACATTCTCTGGCAAGGCGATGTCGGAAATCCGGTTATGTACCTTGTAGAAGATGGACGCCGTCAGGCGCTTCGCCAGTGTATCGGCGGAGCGGTCCACCCTGCGGGCAAGAACCACTTCGTAACCTTCACGCCACTTTGCGATCATCTCCGGAATCAGCTCCGGTGGATCCTGCAGATCCGCATCAATTGGAATGACCGCGTCGCCGCGCGCAAAATCAAGACCGGCAGTGAGAGCGGCCTCCTTACCGAAGTTGCGCGATAAATCCACCACGACGAGGCCGTCATAAAGCTGTTGCGCCTGCTGTAGTGCCGAAAGCGTCCCATCGGTCGAACCGTCATTGACGCACACGATTTCAAAACTGGCGTCTTCTTGCTGCAATACGCCAACAATCCGCTCGAAAAAATGAGGGATCGCCGCCGCTTCGTTAAAGAACGGGCAAACTACCGATATCACGGGGCTGGCAGCCATGGGCGGGCGCGAAGATGGGCAAAAAGTTATGTGCTGCATTCTATTGCAATCCATCGCTTTTCCCCACGGGCCTACAGCGCGATTCCGGCAAGTACAGCACTGCACCGCAAGAAAACACTTTTTGGTCCGGCAAAAAACGGAGCGTCAATGGACATACTTGAAACGAAACGGATCAGGCAAGCGCTGGATCGCGATGCAGGCAACGCTTTCAACATCGCGGTGATTGACGCCACCGGTTCGACCAACAGTGATTTAATCGCCGCCAGCTCGACGCTGCCGTCTGGCACCGTCCTGGCGGCAAACCACCAGACGGCGGGCCGCGGCCGGCGTGGGCGCAATTGGGTTGCCCCGCCTGGAGGCAGCCTTGCGTTCTCAGTGCTCTGGAACTTTGAAACGATGCCGGGCGGCCTGTCGGGGCTGAGTTTGGCGGCCGGGATGGCTGTAGCTCGGGCTGTGGAACAATGCGGGGTCAGCAGCGTCAGGCTCAAATGGCCGAATGATCTTGTTGCACCCAGAGCCGACGGATGGGCCAAAGCCGGAGGCATTCTTGTCGAGGTCACCGGGCCGGCTGCAGGCCCCTGCTACGTGGTTATCGGGATCGGCTTGAATGTCGCACTGGGCGCCGCCATCGCCGAGATTGATCAGGCCGCAATCGACCTGTCGATGCTTGGTCTGCGGGTTTCGCATAACCAACTCCTGGCGACAATCCTGAATGAACTGCTGCCAATATTGCGCCAATTTGCCATGGGTGGCTTCTTGCCGTTCCGCGACGAGTGGAACAGACGTCACGCCTACGCCAGTCAAGCCGTTACGCTGCTCGGGGAGGGTCGATTGCCGATACAAGGTACCGCCACAGGGGCGGATGGCGACGGCGCCCTTTTGCTCGAGACACCGGATGGCATCGTCAGAATCATCAGCGGCGACGTGTCATTGCGCCGGGCAAGCCTCAGTCAATCCTGATCTGCGCGTCGCGCACCACCCGGCCCCAAACGGCAAAGTCGTTCTTCATCGCGGCGGCAAACAGCTCGGGGCTGGTATCAGTGGTCTGTAATCCGATGTCATTGATGCGTGCCTGCACCTCCGGCAGCTTGAGGATGCGCGCCACCTCCGCGCCCAGCTTCGCCGTGACTTCCTTGGGGGCATTGGCTGGCAGGAGCATGCCGAACCAGCCGGACGGTTCGAAATCCTTGAGGCCCTGCTCGCCGAAGGTCGGCACATCGGGCAGCGCCGCGTAACGGCGTGTGCCCGAGATTGCCAGAAACTTCATCCGCCCCGAGCTGATGTGGGCGCGCGCCGAGGTAAGGTCAATAAAGCCGGCCGGCACCTGCGCCCCCATCAGGTCGGTGGCCAGCGGTGCGCCGCCCTTGTAGGGGATGTGCGCCATCTTCAGGCCGGTCTGCAGGTTGAACAACTCGCCATGCAGGTGCGAGGTCGTGCCGGCACCGAAGGTGCCGTAGCTGTACTTGGCCGGCTCGGCACGCGCCAGCGCGATGAACTCCTTGAGGTTGTTGGCGGGGGAATTGCTCGGCACCGCAAACAGGTT
>CANJDH010000055.1 GCA_947473125.1 Burkholderiales bacterium | reverse complement strand
GGCGGCTGGGCACGACATCATGATCGCGCTGCACGCGCGACGCAGCGCCGCTTCGATCCAGCTCTGGAAGACAAATCCGCATCGGCCGCTGATTCTGGCTCTGACCGGAACCGACCTGTACCGCGACATCCGGACTGATGCCACCGCGCAGCACTCGATGCGGTTGGCCGACGCCATGGTGGTATTGCAAGCCGAAGGCCTCAACGAGCTGGCGCCGGACCTGCGTGCCAAGACCCGCGTCGTGCACCAGTCAGTTCGAGCAGTCCAACGCACCGATCCGCCCTCAACCTATTGCCTAATCACGGTGATTGGCCACCTGCGTGACGAGAAAGACCCGCTGCGGGCCGCGCATGCATTGGCTCACCTGCCGGGCACATCGCGCATTCGGGTGGTACAGATCGGAGCCGCCATGGATGAGTCGCTGGCGCAGGAAGCAGACGCCATCGCGCGGCCCGGTGCGCGTTACCGCTGGCTGGGTGAACTGCCGCACGGCAACGCCATGCGCTGGCTGGCGCGCTCGCATGCGATGGTAATTTCCAGCCGCATGGAGGGTGGCGCCCATGTTGTCAGCGAGGCGATTGCCTGCGGCGTGCCGGTCCTCGCATCGCGCATTCCAGGCAATATCGGTTTGCTCGGCGCGGACTACCCGGGCTACTTCCCAGTTGAAGACAGTGCGGCACTGGCGCAACTCATGTTGCGCCTCGAGGGCGACAAGCGATTCCAGCTCGCGCTGGAGCGTGGCGTCGCCAAACGCCGCCACCTGGTGGACGCGGAAGCCGAACGTCAGGCGCTCGACAACTTGGTGCGCTCGTTCGTGACTGCAACGCCAAGCTTGGGCGCGGCGCGCTAGGCGAGTCCGAAAAAACGCCGCATGCGATCCAGTATTTGCTGGTGCGTCGGCTGGCTGGCTTGCGAAGCCGCGGCGACCTGGGTCGATACTTCAGTCAATTCGGTACGACGCGCCGACATGCTGCGCGCAATTTCCTCTGCGATCTCCGGGCGGCTCTCGAGGATTCCCTGAAACGCCTGCTTGTCGAGCCGATAGCATTCGATGTCGCTGCGCGCAATCACCGATGCCGTTCGCGGCTCGCCGGTCATCAACCCCATTTCGCCGAAATAATGGCCCGATTCCAGCTGGGATACGACGTGCCGGCCGGTCGGTGTATCGATCGCCACGTCGGCTTCGCCGGAGGCGAGAATGTATAGCCAGTGCGCAACATTGCCTTGCCGCGTGATGACGTCGCCACGCGCGAACGGCGTATACACCAGTGATTCTGCCAAGGCGCGCATTTCGTCTTCGCGAAACCCGTTCAAAAAATCGACGCGCTTCAATGCATTGATGCGACGCGCCAATTCGCGCGCCTGCACCGAAGCCTGGTATTGCTCGTCGACCTGGGTCAGGCGGACATTGTGCTCACCGACCGCAATGCGCATCCCGTTGCGCTGCAGCGCCGTGTAAATATGGGTGCGCACGGCACTGTCGGTCGGATCATCCACCGCAAGATCGGTGAGCCAATAGCGCAGGCCGTAGCGGCCGTAACCGTGTTCGAAATCGAGCAACACGCAAGACGGCGGCGGCGACTTGGCAACATTGTCGATTTCGGCCTCGCGAATCGCAGACTCGATGGCGGGAATTGCGCGCGCCGGCGGCGTCCCCAGATCGATGTTGAACATCACCCAACGCCGCCACAGCACCGGCTCGCCGCTGCGCCGCCCGAGCACCATGAAGCGCGATTTCATCAGCAGGCTGTTGGGAATCACCACAGTTTCCCAATTGCGGGTTTCGATCGACGTCGAGCGCCAGTGAATGTCGATGACCCGGCCCGCTACCCCATCGATCTGGATCCAGTCGCCTAGTTTGATCGAGTTATCGAGCTGGATGCCCAAACCGCCAACGATGTTGCCAAGCGTATCTTGCATGGCAAAGCCAATCACGCCGGTGAGTACCGCCGACGTGGCGACAATACCGGTCAGGTCGGCACCGGCATAACGCAGGCGCACCAGGCACCAGGCGATGGCACCGATAATCACCAGCACATCCTCAAGAATGTGCGGCGGGCGCAGCTTGATGATCGGCAGCAGGATGCGGAATATCAGCATTGCCCACAGGCGAATGATGATCAGCCCGCCGGCAATGATGAACACTTCATAGAGCACGTTCGCCGCCAGCGCATAGCCCAATACCGAGCAAACGCCAGCGACCATCTGGCCAATGAAAGTCAACGCAAAAAAGCCGAGCATGCCCCACAGGCGGACCCGCGTATCCGGCACCAGGCGCGCGATGAATGCGCACAGGCCGAGCACCATGGCGATCACCAGCGCCGATTCGGGCTGCCAGGAAAAATGCCAAGCCTTTGCGATGGTCTCCATGGCGCTCATCTTAATCGCTCGTGCGCCGGCCCGAAAAGCACCCTGTGCAAGCGCCTCCCTGCAGTGTCTACCAGGTCGCGCGTCAGGCAGCGAGGCGTTGCGCCTTTTTGCGCTCGTGCTCGATCAGATGGCGCTTGCGCAGGCGGATGCTCTTGGGCGTGATCTCCACGAGCTCATCATCGGCGATGAACTCAACCGCCTTTTCGAGGGTCAGTTCGATCGGCGGCACCAGGCGTACGGCCTCGTCGGTACCGGACGAACGCACGTTGGTCAGCTGCTTGCCCTTGATCGGGTTGACGATCAGATCGTTGTCGCGGCTATGGATACCGATCACCATGCCTTCGTAGAGCGCGTCGCCGGGGCTGACGAACATGCGGCCACGATCTTGAAGCTTCCACAAGGCGTAGGCCACCGCTGCGCCGTTGTCCTGGCTGATCAGCACGCCATTGCGGCGCTCGCCCATGTCGCCCTTGAGCGGACCATAGTCGTCAAAAATGTGGCTGGCCAGGCCAGTCCCGCGCGTAAGCGTCAGGAACTCGCCCTGAAAACCGATCAGGCCGCGCGCCGGGATGCGGTATTCGAGCCGGGTGCGGCCCTTGCCGTCCGACTGCATGTCCTGCAGGTCGCCCTTGCGGCGGCCCAGTTCCTCCATCACCGCACCTTGCTGGGCATCTTCGATGTCGACCGTCAGCAGCTCGTAGGGCTCCTGACGCTCACCATTGATTTCCTTCATCACCACACGCGGGCGACCGACCGCCATTTCATAGCCTTCGCGGCGCATGGTTTCAAGCAGAATCGTCAAATGCAATTCGCCGCGGCCCGACACGATGAAGGTGTCATTGTCGGTGGGGAACTCGACCTTGAGCGCGACGTTCGCCTGCAACTCGCGTTCGAGGCGCTCACGCAACTGGCGCGAGGTGACAAACTTGCCTTCCTTGCCGGCCAGGGGCGAGCTGTTGACCATGAAGTTCATCGTCAGCGTCGGTTCGTCCACGCGCAGCAGCGGCATGCCTACCGGCGCGGCGGGGTCGCAGATGGTGACGCCGATGCCAACCTGATCGATGCCGTTGATGAGTACGATGTCACCGGCCTCGGCTTCGGGCACCACCACGCGCTCAAGCCCGCGAAAGCTCAACACCTGATTGATCTTGGCCATGACGGGCGTGGCATCCGGCCCGTTCATTACTGCCACCACCTGTCCTGATTTGACACGGCCAGCACGTACCCGCCCGACACCGATGCGGCCGACAAAGCTGGAATAATCGAGCGAGCAGATCTGCAGTTGCAGTGGCGCATCCGGATCGGCCTCACGCACCGGCACGTGTTGCAAAATCGCCTGAAACAGCGGGCGCATGTTTTCTTCTTTTTTGGTGTGGTCGAGCGTGGCCCAGCCGTTGAGGGCCGAAGCGTAGACCACCGGAAAATCAAGCTGTTCCTCCGTTGCACCCAGTTTGTCGAACAGGTCAAAGGTGTGGCTCACCACCCAGTCAGGGCGGGCGCCGGGACGATCGATCTTGTTCACCACCACAATCGGCTTCAATCCCAGCGCCAGCGCCTTGCGCGTCACAAAACGCGTCTGCGGCATCGGGCCTTCGACCGCATCGACCAGCAGCAGCACGCTGTCGACCATCGACAGGACGCGCTCGACCTCGCCGCCGAAATCGGCATGGCCGGGGGTGTCGACGATGTTGATGTGCGTGCCCTCGAACATGACTGCGCAATTCTTCGCCAGGATGGTGATGCCGCGCTCTTTTTCCAGATCGTTAGAGTCCATCACCCGTTCGGTGACATGCTGGTGTGCGGCGAAAGTACCGGCCTGCTGCAGGAGCTTGTCGACCAGCGTGGTCTTGCCGTGGTCAACGTGGGCGATGATGGCGATGTTGCGAATATTGCGGGACATGGAAACCTCTGGGTTCGGTGCATCGATAGGTACGTTCATTGCGGCCCACGGAATAATGCGCGGAAAACGGCTCCGCGCAATGGACCTCGACGCACCTGTTTGCTGCAGTGCAAAACGCCGTATTTTACGCTGCGAATATGACAAAAGCCATTGTTTTTTAGGGGAAATTCCAGATATCCTAGAAGCTTGAATCGTCGAAACCGTTGTGGCTCAACGGTTTTCACGCATCGCCTCGACAAGACCTTTGTCCCCCAACGGTTTCCACGATGTATCTTCAAGGATTTTATCGGACGCTAAAATACACAATCCAGTGCGCCACCATCGGGAAAAGGGGATTGAACATGCATATTCGAGGATTGTTGCACTGCTTCATGGTGACGCTCGGCATCGTGCTCTGTGCGTCCGCAGCCGCGCAAACCGGGCTGATTGTCGATCACCACTATGTAGCAGAAGCAGTCAAACGCGGCGCCATCATCTGGGACGTGCGTGCCGAAGGGGACTATCGGCGTGGACATATCCCCGGGGCGGTCAGCATCGGCGACGCTGGCCAAACCCTGCGCAACCCGAATACCGAGGACTTCATCGCCCACGATCAGCTCGAAAAAATCCTCGGGCAGGCGGGCATTGATCCGGCGCGCGAAATCGTGGTCTACGGCGCACGCGCCTCGGTCATCGCCTATTTCGGCCTGTACACGACCCGGTATTTCGGCGGCGACAACACGCGGGTGTATCACGACGGCATTGACGGATGGCGTGCTGCCGGCCAGCCGCTCGCCACCTTCAGCGCAAAACTGTCGCCCATCGCACTCAAGCTGACACCCCGCGGCGACAATTACGTCTCCACCCGGGACGTCATTGCGCGACTCAAGGACGCCAACGTGCAACTGCTCGACGTGCGCACGCCAAAGGAATTTGCCGGCGAAGACATTCGCGCGATTCGCGGCGGACACATTCCCGGCGCCGTCAACATCCCGTACGAGCAAAACTGGGTGGACCCGGATAGCGCCGCCAAACTGGCGCGCCGGCAGGTTGCCGACAATGTCGGCATGTCCCTCAAACCGCGCGAGCAACTGCAAGCGCTATACAGCAAGCTTGACCCGAACAAGGAGACCATCGTCTATTGCCAGTCGGGCGTGCGCGCTGCGGAAACCGCCACCGTGCTCGCCGAGCTCGGGTTCAAGAATGTCAAGGTCTACGACTCGTCCTGGCTGGGTTACGGCAGCACGCTCGATGCCCCGGCGCAGAATGCCGTGTTCCTCAACGTCGGTGCGCTCAATAACCGGATCGGCGCCATGCAATCGCGTATTGATGCCCTGGAAAAAGAACTGGCCAATGCGCGCAACCCGAACCCGGCGAGGCCGTGATGCTCTGGAACTGTCCGCACTGCCAGCTCGGGATATCCCCAAAAACGATCAAGTCCGAACGCATTCCCGCCGAAGGTAACCGGCGCGCCATGCGCTGCCCGCACTGCAACAATGAAGTTGAAATGAATGTCCACCCCAGCGAGTACTGGCAGGTCGTGATCCCGGTCTTGGGCTTGTTTGCCTTGTGGGGTGCATCACGCAACTCCAGCACCGCCTCCATGGTGGTGGCCGCGCTGGTGGTTGGCGGCGGCCTTGCGGCCACGCTCTACATCAAAACCAAGATCCTTGGCCGTTGGCAACGCTTTCGCGCACCCGCGTCCCAGCCCTAGCCTGAGAACCGCTCAAGTAGCCGTTCTCAGGTATACATCAAGGACGACAATTGAGCCCGCTGCGCCAATCAACGGCCATAGAGGACGCTCGGCAGCCACATGCCAATTCCCGGGAACACATAGAGCAGGATCAGCGCCACCACCTGGATGCCCATGAACGGCATCATGCCGGCAAAAATGGCATTCAAGGTCACATGCGGAGGCGACACCCCCTTGAGGTAAAACGCCGCCATGGCCACTGGTGGGCTCAGAAACGCCGTCTGCAGGTTGAGCGCAACCAGGAGACCGAAAAACAGCGGGTCAATGCCGAACTTCGGCAGCAACGGCACAAAAATCGGCATGAAGATCACGATGATCTCGGTCCATTCCAGCGGCCAGCCCAGCAGGAAAATGATGACTTGCGCCAGCACCATGAACTGAATCGGTGTAAGCCCCAGCGACAACACCCAATGCTCAATGATCTCCTGGCCGCCCAGCAGGGCAAACGACGCCGAAAAAATGCTGGAGCCGACAAACAGCCAGCACACCATGGCTGACGTCTTCGCAGTCAGGTAGACCGACTCCTGCACGACGCCGAAGTTCAGGCGCCCGTACGCGGCAGCCAACAGAAGCCCACCGAGCGCACCCGCCGCCGCCGCCTCGGATGGTGTCGCCAGCCCGAACACGATCGATCCCAGAACTGCCACAATCATCATCGCCAGCGGAAAAAATGACGAGAGCAACATCTTGAATATTTCCAGACGGGCAAAGCTGAATATCCAGTAAAAAAACACCACCGCGGCCGTCACCACGACAAGGCCGATCCAGAATGCGATAGGCACCGGCAAACGCTCCGCCGGCGCTTGTGCTTCCGCTACGGCGGCTTTGGCGTTTGGCGCCGAAGGTGCCGGTTTGGCTGATTCCTTTGCTGCCGGCGCCACCGCCTTTTCCGCTGCAGGCGCTTGCGGAGCTGCCGCTTTAGCCACTGGCCCCTCCTTCTTGGCAGCATCGTCAGCGCCCGGCTCCTGCAGGCCGCCCGCATCTTCGCTCTCGGGTTCGCTCAAACCTCCACTCTTTTCAGCCGGCTCCTCCGTTGAACCGGCATCCGCCCCGGCCATGCCCATCTCTTGAATGCCGCGTGTATCGACCTTTTCGACTGGCGCCGTGACAGCGATATAGATCACGCCCATCAGCGCTACGGTAAAAAATGCCGGCAACAGGGTGATGCCAAGTTGACCGAGCACCGTCTTTCCCGGCGCTGCGACGCCGGATTTTCCTTTGAGTGCATTGAACAGGGCGGGCAAGGCCAGCGGGCCCGAGGACTTGGACAATGACTCTGACAACGGCGGCAACGCCACCTTGCGATCCTCCTCGGACAGCGGCGGCATCAATGACGGTTTGATCTTGGCGAGCAAAATGACGTAGCCCACGTACAGCATGGCTAGCATGATCCCGGGGAAAAATGCGCCGGCATACAGTTGCACGACCGAGACGCCGGCCGTCGCACCATAGACGATCAGGAGCACCGAAGGCGGAATCAGGATGCCGAGACAGCCTCCGGCGGTAATCGCACCGGCCGAGACCTTGACGTTGTAGCCCGCCTTGATCATGGCGGGAAAAGCCAACAGCCCCATCAACGTCACCACCGCACCGACAATGCCCGTGGCAGTGGCGAAGATTGCGCAGGTGACGATGGTGGCCACGGCCAGCGAACCGGGCACGCGCGCCATCGCCAGGTGCAGGCTCTTGAACAGTTTTTCGATCAGGTTGGCGCGCTCGACCAGGTAGCCCATGAAGACGAATAGCGGGATCGCAATGAGCACGTCATTCGACATCACCGCATAGGCGCGCTGCACCATCAAATCGAGAATCTGCTTGGTGTTGTAGTTGTAGGCAAACCAGCCGAACATCATGCCCATGCCCATCAGCGTGAACGCCGTCGGAAAGCCAAGCATGATGGCAACCACCACCAGGCCGAGCATCAGCAGGCCGAGATGGCCGTTGGTGATCACCGGGGCCTGCACCAGCATGTAGACGCAGCCGGCGATCAGAAACGCCATCAATGCGAAACCGAAACGAAGTTCCTTTTTCATTGGGCCGCCCCTTTATGTGCGGCCGGCGCCACATATGCATCGAGCTTGGCGATGTCTTCGTCTTTCACGTGCACCATCTCCTTGAGTTTCTCGACGTCCACCTCTTCGACGTCAATCTCACGCGACGGCCACGCACCTTGCTTGATGCAAATGATGCAGCGGACTATTTCAACAAAACCCTGCAGCAGCAGAAACACCCCCGCAATCGGAATGATGGTCTTGAACGGATAGACCGGCGGACCGTCGGCAGTGACATTCGAATGCTCGTTGATCGCCCAGCTTTCTGCGGCATAGTTGTAGCCCGCCCAGGCCAGCGCTACCACGCCGGGGATGAAAAATAAGATGTACAGAATCAGGTCCAGTGTTGCCTGCGTGCGCGGCTCGAAAAATCCGTACAACACGTCACCGCGAACATGCCCCGCCTTGGACAGGGTGTACGCGCCCGCCATCATGAACATGGTGCCGTACATCATCGACATCGCATCAAACGCCCAGGCGTGCGGATGGTCGAGCGCATAGCGGGAAAACACCTCCCAGGAGACGAACAGGGTGAGGATCAGGATGAACCAAGAGAACGCCTGGCCGACCCAGGTGCTCATTTTGTCGACAAACAAGAGGAGCTTTTGCATGCGCGTGAACCTTTAAAAAAACATTGCTGCACTCAAACAGCCAGACCCAGGAACGACAAGGCCGTAATGAAACTGTCCAAAAAAAACACCATCCGGAAACTCCGGATGGTGTCACTTTCCACACAGGCTAACCTCAGGCTTTCTTGGCAGGTGCCTTTTTCGCTCCGAAATAGTGGTTGAACGCCATCCTGCGGCTAACGTTGTTGTCCATATCCCACTTGACGGCGCGTTTCGCGAATGCCTTCTGCGAGGCCACGATTTCCTTGAACAGGGGGTTGTCGACGGACTTTTTCTCCACCACCTGGTCATAGATATCAAGCTGCTTTTGCAGGATCGAATCAGGGGTCTTGTAGAACTTGACCTTGTCCTTCGTTTCGAGCTCGACGTAATCCTTCGAGTAGCGGTCAATCGCCTTCCAGGTCAGGTTCTGCGAGGCCGCGTCGACGCCATAGGAGATGATGGCGCGCATCTTCTCGGGTAGCGCATCGTACTTGGTCTTGTTGAACATGATCTCGAATTGCTCGGAGTTCTGATGGTAGCTTTGCAGCATGCACACCTTGGACACATCCGGGAAGCCGAGCAGGCGGTCGGAAGACATGTTGTTGAACTCCGCTGCATCGAGCAAGCCGCGATCCATTGCCGGCACGATTTCACCGCCGGGCAACGCGTTGACGGCAACTCCCATGCCGGTGAACACGTCGATTGAAATGCCAACGGTGCGGTATTTGAGGCCCTTCATGTCTTCAGCTTTGGTGATCGGCTTCTTGAACCAGCCCAGTGGCTGGGTGGCCATCGGGCCGTACGGAAAAGACACCACGTTGGCGCCGATCGACGCATACAGCTTGGCCAGCAACTCCTTGCCGCCGCCATATTTGTGCCACGACAGCAGCATGTTGGCGTCCATGCCATAGCCGGGGCCTGAGCCCCACAACGCCAGCGCATTTTGCTTGCCATAGTGGTACACCAGTACGCCATGGCCACCGTCCAGCGTGCCCTTGGACACCGCGTCGAGCAGTCCGAAGGCCGGCACCACCGCACCCGCCGGCAACACGTCGATCTTCAGATCGCCGCCGGTCATGTCATTGACGATCTTGGCGTAGTCAAGCGCGTACTCGTGGAAAATATCTTTCGATGGCCAGGTGGACTGCCAGCGCATCGTGATCGGCCCCTGTGCCTTGACGATGGTCGGAAAGCCGAGTGTGGCGGCGCCCGCGACTGCGGCAGCCGAGCCGCCCGTCAGAAATTTGCGGCGTGATGTGGTTTTTTCGCTCATGTTTGTCTCCTTGTTTGAATTTTTTTACGGGCCTGCCTGACGCGTCCCGACTGTCGATAAAGCCGCGGAAGTATAGCGTTGCGCAGTGCGCACGGCAATTGCACTAGTCAACAAATTCGGGAATCGACATGTTGCGCCGCCGCATTCTGGATTCCGCAAAAGCCAGCTCACGCTGGATCAAACACCGGACAAAACCCGATCAGTGCAGGTCGGTCGGTTTGACTGTCGCGGTGGTTTCCCACAGGGTTGTCGTCTGTCCACCCGGCGGCAGGCCGCGCACATACTGGCGCAGACGTTCGTCCTGGATAAACCCGGCGGTCGATTGCGCGGCAAGGATCAGTTCCGGCGACTGCGGCCGCGCCACCGCGTAGCCCTGGATGAAATCAATCCCCGCCTCGACCAGGGTTTCAACGGTCGCGCGGTCCTCGGCCCATTCAGCAATCGTCTTCATCCCGAGGCTGCGCGCCAGGCTGACGATCGCCTCGACGATCGCCAGGTTGGAGGGGTGGCTGTTGACCCCGCGGATGAAGGTGCCGTCGATCTTGAGCACGTCCGCCGGCAATTCCTTGAGGTACGAAAACGAGGTATAGCCGGCGCCAAAATCATCCAGTGCCACCTTGGCGCCCACGCGTCGCGCTTCATCGATGAAACGCCGCATGTTGGCCAGGTCATGCAGGGCTACGCTCTCGGTTATCTCCAGGCACAAGCGTTGCGCCGAACGTGGGAAACGCGTCAGGAGCGCGAACGCGTCCGCCACGAAATGCTCGTCGTTGAGCGAGGCTCCGGAAAGGTTCATGCAGATGAATCGCGTATTGGGCAGATCGTCGCCATGGCGATTGAGCCAGGTCAGCACCGTCGACAACACCCACCGGTCGATGATGCCGATCAGGCCCTTTTCTTCAGCGAGCGGAATCAGGCGGTCGGCCGGAATGAGCGCGCCATCGTCATCGCGCATGCGCAACAGCACCTCGAAATCAAGTGCGGTAAACGGGCTGTGTACCGCCAGCAGCGGTTGCATCTCAAGGAACAGGCCCTGCGGACCGGCAGGGTCGCTGAGCCGTTCGATCAGGTGCAAGTCCACTTCGCGCTGGTGGAAGATCGCGGCGCTTCGCTCGTACACCACCAGCCCGTCCTGGTGCCCGCGCTTGGCTTCCCGGCAACCCTGGTCTGCAGTGGAGATCACATCGCTGATGGAGGTCCCGGCAACGACTTCGACGAGCCCGATTGAACCGCGCACCTGAAACGCCTTGTCGCCGACCTGATAGGGTTCAGACGCAAGGCGGTCAAGGATGCCACGACTGCTCCACGCGGCGGGCCGGATCGGCGTGCCCTGGAACAGAATCACGAATTCGTCGCCACCGATGCGGCCGATGGACTGGCCCACGGTAAGCATTTCTCGGACGCGTGTGCACACCTGCCGCAGCACTTCGTCGCCCGCCGCGTGCCCGTACAAGTCGTTGACCAATTTGAAACGATCCAGGTCCAGATAAGCGACTGCGAGAGGTACGCCGCCTTCGGCCAGGCGCAGCGCTTCTTCGAGTTGCCGCTCCACGCCGCGGCGATTGAGCACGCCGGTGAGCGAATCATTTTCTGCCAGAAAATGCAGGCGCTCCACCGCCTTCGACTTTTCGGTGATGTCCTGCAGGGAGCCTTCAATCCGGTCGCCGGCCAGTGCCGCCTTTACGAGGAAGCGTTTGCGCTCGCTGCCTTGCGACGGCGCCACGCCGTTGATTTCGATCTCGCCGGTACTGCCGGCTGCCAGCAGGTCCTGCAAGCGCATCCATGCGCCGTCTTCGAACAACTCACTCCAGCGCGCCAGCCGTAACCGGGCCTCGGCAATGCCCAGCATTTCCATCAACGCCGGATTGGCGCTGATGAATACGCCGCGTGCATCCAGCGTAAACAGGCCGACCGGGACGACGTCATAGGTGACCCGCAACTCCACCTCTGCGGCGAGGCGCTGCGCACGTTCCAGGCGAATCTGCTCCGCAATCGCAAACGCCGCCATCAGGCTGGAGGACAAGGCCGCCGTCACGCTGTTGACCTTGCCAATCATTTCGCGCATGCCGAAGGCGGCGGCAATCACTTCATAAAACGTGGCAAACAGGGTGACTGTCAGGGAGGCCGCGTACCACAGGGCGACCTTGGAGCGGGTTTCGACAATGATGCGATACAGAAAGAACCCGAGTGCCGCGATGCTCAAACTACCAGCCACCCACATCACCGGCAGACCGCGCGAGTACGATGCAAAAAATCCAACCGGGATCAGCAGAAGACACGCCGAGTGCACCCACTTCATCGGTTCGGCGTAACCGAAGCGCGTCAAGTCCTCACGAAACACGTGGCGAAACAACATGCCGGTCACGGTGTAGAACCCGGCGAAGGTGAGTAGCCGGCTTGGCGCCAGCCAATCCGCTGGCAGCGCATAGCCGAGCCACTGGGTGTCCCATCCGGCAGAGATCGCCCCCATGCGCAGGTTGAACACAAGTAGCGCGGCGAACAGGATGTAGGCAGGTTCGCGATTGATGATGGCGGTCATCAACACAAAGATCGCCAACACGATCAGGCCGCCGTCTAGCAGGCCGGAGCGTCGATGAAAATCATGGGCCGATGTCGCCAGATTCTGGCTGGTCCACTGGTCGACCGAGATCCGCGCCGGCCCGACGAACTCGGCGCGGCACAGTACCTGTGTCGCAGTACGCAGCCGTCCGAGGTCGAGGGCGAACCCGCCCTTGACAGCGCTGGCTTTGTCGGTTGCGGCGACCCGGTCCGCCGTTCCCAGCGGCCGCAAGTCCGGTGCACTCCAGCATTCGATGCGCGCGGCATGGCGCGACGGCAATTCGACCGCGACCAATTCATCCTGCATCGGCACCACGGAGAAACGCAGCCAGAACGGGTTCTCGGACATGCGCGTGTCGCGATAGCGCGACAGCGCGGCCTGCGCGAGCGCCTTGCGCGCATCTGCGGCGCTCAACTCCGGCCCCGACTGCTCGAGACTGGCAAAATCGATCGGCGTGGCCGGGGACACCTTCAATTGCGTATCCCACAGCGTCAATGCCAGCAGGGTGACGATGCCGATAAGCAGCGGCAGCGCATAGACAGATACCCCATAGAGCGCACCCTCCAGAATTTTCTGGAGGCGCATGCGCAGCAACGGACCGGCGTCGGCGTGGTGAATCATGCAGCCCCTTCAGGCAAGCCTGCACGCCTGCACGCCGGCGCATGCTCGCTGTCGGGAGTCAGGCGAATTGCGGTGCCCCGAAGCGGCTTGCAAGCCGCGCCGGCTTGGCCGGCACCGGCTGGCTGGCCTGGACCCTGGGCGCGGCGCCGATCTGGATATCCGGGTGCCTGGTCTGGGTCATGAATGCGAACAGCGGATGCTGTGCCTCTTCCCAGCGGGCCGCGGCAGTTGCCACCTCGAAGCACATGACACGATGCGGAATGTTGCCGACGTGCCGCATCGGGGTATAGCCGCTATCCGGCACCAGGTCGCTGAACATGAGATTCTCATACTGCCGGTCAAGCGGTTTGCGCGCAGTAATCACCATCCAGTCGATGCCCGCATCCAGGCAATACAGGTAAAACGCCTTGAACAGTACCGCCTTGGCAAGCGCCCCGGTGTGCCCCTGGTCGACGCCGAGGCGCGTCGCCTCAGCCAGCGTCGCCCCCTTGATCCAAGGAGGCAGAGTGACGGACTGCTCCAGCGAGAGCGGTCGAAACTGGTTGGTCTGGATGCGCATCGTGCCGAGCGGCGACCCGTCGAGTTTTGATTCGGCGAGCAGCACGGACACGCCGTCCTCGTAGTCGGTTTCTTCCGGATGCAGCAGCTTTTCGGCCAGGGTCGGCACATGGCGCGCGTAGGCCGAATGGCGCACGTGCACCGCCTTGCGCACATCCGCTTCACCACGCGCCAGTCGCACCTTGAACGGCAATCGTTCTTCTTTCATTCCCGAAAAGGCGGAACCACGGGGCGCCGAAACTTCGGAAACATAACGATCCGATCGTACGAACGATGCGTGCACTGACTCCAGCATGATGAACTCCTTCTCTGGTTGAATGGAAAGCGCAGACTGCGCCCATGGTGACTAACCCCCATCTTAGACATACGCGTCAGCTAAATCCATTAATTCCTTGATTTCAATAGGCAAAACGTCGCATCACGGCAACGAAACCAGGCTCCCGGCCGTTACAATCCAGGTACGGATGCCCCCGCCAATTCAGTCCAGAAGGCCAAAATGACGCATTTTCTTGGGCTGGCACTGCTCGCCTGCCTGGTCGCCAAGGTAGAAGGCGAGCGACGTCCGCCAGGCATCCGGGCGTCGCGTGTTGATGATGCGGACACATTCACCAAGCCGGCATAGCCGCTGGCCAGCCCCCCAAAACCGGCACACCCATGTTCAGCTATCGCCACGGATTTCATGCCGGCAATCACGCCGACGTGCTCAAGCACGTGATCCTGGTGCAATTGCTCACGCACCTCGCCGCCAAGGACAAACCGTTCATGTTCGTCGACACCCATGCGGGGGCGGGCGCCTACTCGCTCGAACCGGGTTCCTATGCCGCAAAGAACGCCGAGCACGGCACCGGCATCGGATGCCTCTGGGAGCGGACCGATCTCGACGGTGCGCTGGCCGACTACCTGGCGCAGGTCAAGGCCTTCAACCCGGGCGACGCGTTGCGCGCCTACCCGGGTTCGCCGCAACTGGCCCTGCAGATGACGCGCCCGCTGGACCCATTGCGTCTGTTCGAGTTACATCCCACCGAAGGGCAACTGCTGCGCGAATACTTTCATGCCGGCGGCCGGCGCGTTGCGGTGCGTGCAGAGGACGGATTCGCGGGCCTTAAATCGGTATTGCCCCCGGCATCGCGCCGCGCGCTGGTCCTGATCGACCCGTCCTATGAAGACAAGCAGGATTACGCCGGGGTCATTGCAGCCGTGGGCGATGCGCTGCAGCGCTTCCCGACCGGCGTATACGCAGTCTGGTATCCACAGGTCAAACGCCGCGAATCGCGCGAACTTCC
Source organism: Burkholderiales bacterium (assembly GCA_947473125.1). Classification (GTDB taxonomy): domain Bacteria; phylum Pseudomonadota; class Gammaproteobacteria; order Burkholderiales; family JAEUOS01; genus CANJDH01. The sequence continues at coordinate 15,744 of CANJDH010000055.1, read as the reverse complement.
GGCACAGTTGCAACGGCTTGCCGGCGGCAACTGGCTGCACGCCTCGCTCACCGTGAAGGGCGCCCCGTCCGACGGCCTGGGCCTGTTCGGCAGCGGCATGTTCATCTTCAACCCGCCCTGGCAGCTCGGCGACGCGCTGCACACCGCTTTGCCGGTACTACAGCGCCTGCTTGGACAGGACGGCCATGCGGGATTCCATCTCCAAAGCCACCAGCCCTGAACTGGCGGCGGGCTTGTCCCTGGCCCAAGACCGCCGGCTCACTGCATGCGCCGAGCCAGCTCCCGTTCCAGCGTCTCGAAAAATATCTCGGTGGTTTCCCATGCTTGTTGCGGACCCACCAGCAACGCCAGGTCTTTGGTCATGTGGCCGGCCTCGACCGATTCGACACACACCCGCTCTAGGGTGCGCGCAAAGTTCACGACGTCGGGGGTGCCGTCTAGTTCGCCACGACGCATCAGTCCGCGCGTCCACGCGAAAATCGAGGCGATCGGGTTGGTCGAGGTCGGCTTGCCGGCCAGGTGGTCGCGATAGTGGCGCATCACCGTCCCATGGGCGGCCTCCGCTGCGAACGCCTTCCCATCCGGCGTCATCAACACTGAAGTCATCAGCCCCAGCGAGCCATAGCCCTGCGCCACCGTGTCGGACTGGACGTCGCCGTCGTAATTCTTGCAGGCCCACAGATAACCGCCGCGCCATTTGAGGTTGGAGGCAACCATGTCGTCAATCAGACGGTGCTCGTAGGTCAGCCCGGCCGCCCGGTATCGCCCGGCAAACTCGGCATCAAAAATCTCCTGGAACAGGTTGCGGAAGCGGCTGTCGTAAATCTTCAGGATCGTGTCCTTGGTCGAGAGGTACACCGGATAATTGCGCAGCAGACCGTAACCGAATACGGCGCGCGCGAAACCGACGATCGACGCATCCAGGTTGTACATCGCCAGGGCAACGCCGGCGCCGTCGGTCCTGTCGAGGGATTTTTCGATTACGGGTCCGCCGCCGTCCGGCACAAACCTCAGGGTCAGCGAACCGGGTCCCGGAAAGCGGAATTCGGCCGAGCGGTACAGGTCACCAAACGCGTGGCGCGCCATCACTACCGGCTGATCCCAATGCGGGATCAGGCGCGGCACATTGCGGCAAATGATCGGCTCGCGAAACAGCGTACCGTTGAGGATGCTGCGGATTGTGCCATTGGGCGTGCGCAACATCTCGGGGGAACCGAACTCCCTGAGGCGCTCCTCGTCATGGGTGATGGTGGCGCATTTGACAGCCACGCCGCATTCGAGCGTCGCCTGCGCCGAGTCCACGGTGACCTGGTCGCGGGTCCGGTCGCGGTGCTCGATGCCGAGGTCGAAATACCTGAGATCGATATCGAGGTAGGGAAGAATCAGTTTCGTCTTGATCCAGCCCCAGATGACGCGCGTCATCTCATCGCCGTCCATTTCGACAAGCGGGCGCCTGACGGTGATTTTTGCCATGGTCCTGATGCTCAGTGTTTAGCAATGCTGCGGCAGCGCAACGCATCCCGCTTCGCAGCCCAAGCCACACGCAACTCGAGTTTGCGGCTGCGCAGCATCCGGCTGCGACCCAACATGGATGATTCGGCGAGGCGCGGGTGAGGCGCCGCGCCGCGCATCGCCATCAAAGCCTGGTTAGTCCGCCTTGGCGCCGGAAGCCTTGACGATCGGGCCCCAGCGGCCTACTTCGACCTTGAGCATGTCGGCCATCTGGTCGGGCGTGCCGCCCACGATGTTGTAACCGAGTTCGGTCATGCGCTTGATGAATTCAGGCGACTTGGTGCCCTTGTTGCCCGCATCATTGATCTTCGCGATCACATCCTTCGGCGTACCCGCCGGTACCGTGAGGCCGAACCAGACGCCGGAATCGTAGCCCGCCACTCCGGACTCGGCGATCGTCGGCAAATCGGGCAGCGCCGCGTCGCGTTTGGTGCCGGTAGTGGCCAAGGCACGCAGTTTGCCGGCCTTGATGTGCGGCAGTGCCGAGGGAATGTTGTCGAACATCATCATCACCTGGCCGCCGAGCAGGTCAGTCACCGCCGGCGCACTGCCCTTGTAGGGAATGTGCGTCATCTCCGTCTTGGTGATGAACTTGAACATCTCGGCCGACATGTGGATGCTGGTGCCGCTGCCGCTCGATGCGTAGTTGATCTTGCCCGGCTGCGATTTCGCTAGCGCGATCACGTCGGCCACCGAATTGGCCTTGACCGAGGGGTGCACCACCAGCACGTTGGCCAGCGACACCAGTGCCACGACCGGCACCAGGTCCTTGTTGGGATCGAACGGCATCTTCGAATACAGCGCCGGGTTGATCGCGTTGATACCGCTGGTGGTCATGAAGATGGTGTAGCCATCCGGCGCCGCGCGCGCCGCCTCAGCGCCGCCGATGTTGCCGCCCGCACCCGGCTTGTTGTCCACCGTAACGGTGACACCGAGCGATTTGCCCAACTCGGTGGCGATGGCACGCGAAGCGATGTCGACCGCGCCGCCTGGGGGAAACGGGCAGATCAATCGAATCGGCTTGGACGGAAAAGTCTGCGCCTGCGCCAGTGAGGCGGTTGCCAACGCAATACCCGCCAGAATCTTGCCGAACTTATGCATTGTCGTGAACTCCTGAAAAAACCGGCGAACGGGGTTATGCGAATCGTCAACTTTGAACCGAAGCAAATTACGGCGTCCGGACAAGCGAGAGCATACGCGAATTCGGGGATTGTCGATTCAAAGAAAGCGAAACGCAAGGACCGCCACCATCGTCGGCGGCAGCGCCGCGACCAGCAAGCCTTGGGGCGAAATGCTCTCGCCATCAAAATACGCCTTGAGAATCGAGAAGCCCGCCGGATTGGGCGCGTTGGCGATGATCGTCAAACCGCCGCCAGCCACCGCACCCGCAACCAGCGCATATTTGAAGCTGGCCGAGAGCCCGTCCACCAGCGACCCAAGATAGGTCAGCGCGGCATTGTCGGTCACCGCAGTGAGCGCCACCGCGCCAAAGAACACCTGGGTCTCGCTCATGGACAACAGCAGAGGCTTGAGCCACCACTGCTGCTGGCCGCCCAACACCACCAGGCCTGCCAGGAAGAACGCCACCAGGAACGCTTCGCGCAGGATCAGGCGCTCCTGGTACTGCGGATAGGCATGCGCGAACCCGAGGAAGAAAACAAACAGCCCGAGGTACATCTCGGCATTGTGCGCAAACACCACCACGCCGGCAAGAAACAGCAACGACACCAGCGCCACCAGCCTGGGTGTCGCCGCCGCCACCTCGGACAGCGCTGCGGGCGTCGCCAGTTGCATCAACTCGCGCCGGAAAAACAGCGTCAATGCCACGGCGTTGACAGCGACTGCCAAAGCCGCCTTCCAGCCAAACATCGACAACATGAAGCTCGTATCCCAGCCCCACTTGGCGGCCACCATCAACACCGGCGGCGCCGCAAACGGCGTGAGCGTGCCGCCGATCGAGATATTGACGAACAGGACGCCGACCAGCGCGTATTTCAGGCGGGTCGACAAGCCCGCCGCAAAAAACCGGTCGCGCAGCAGCATCGCCGCCAGCGTCATTGCCGCCGGTTCGGTGATCAGGGATCCAAGCAGGGGCACCAGGCCCAGCAGGCACAGGAACAGCGACAAGGTCTGCGGCAGGGGCAGCAGGCGTGCCGTGCCGCGCACCAGGGCCGCCGCCATCTCGACAATCGGCCGGCTCGCGGCGATCACCATCACGGCAAACACGAACATCGGCTCGGTGAATTCGCGCGTATCGAGATAGTCGAGTGCCGCCGTCCGCCCGCCCAGAACGAACATGCACACAATGAGCACCATGGCCCAGAAACCAAAGACAGCCTCGACTTCGCCGAGCAGATGAAACGCTCCTGCATGGGCCGGGTGGCGCTGCGCGAGTTGGTGAAACAGCGGCGTTGAAAAGGTATGCAGTAGCGCAATCAGGAACAGTAGCGCCGCAGTCCACTGCAGAGTGGTCGGCGTGAGTCCAGCCATGCGCGTCAGTATCCCTTGCGCATCAGGTCCTGGCCGTCGGGCGGCGCCTCGCCGGCGCTTTTCCCAATCGGTTCGACAGCCGCGGCAGGCGCTGTGGCCGGCTGCGTCGCGGCAGCAGGTGCCACGTTGCCCTTGACGCGTTTGCTGTCAGGATGCCAGCCAATTACCGCAAGCAATACGAAAAACCCCAGCACGTAGCCCACCGCGACGTGCCAACCGCCCTTGAGCCAGGCGCCGACCGAGCGCGCTTCCGGAAAGATGTTGGACAAGGCCACACCGGCCGACGAGCCGAACCAGATCATCGAGCCACCGAAGCCGACCGCATAGGCAAGAAAGCCCCAGTCGTAGCCGCCCTGCTTGAGCGCCAGCGCAGTCAGTGGAATGTTGTCGAACACGGCAGATACGAAACCGAGTCCGAACGCAGTCTGCCAGGAAGCAGGCGGCAGATGTTCCACCGGCATCATCGACGCGATCGTCACCAGCGACAACAGGAAAATCGTGCCCTTGAGCGCATCCGGCAACAGCGACCACTCGGGCTTGCGAATCGGTATCGCCAGCACGATCGCGACCCAGACGGCCGCGCCAATCACCGGGAAACGGTCAAGCACCGCCGGGTAATACAGGTTGGCCAGCACGTTGGCAAGCACCGCCGACACCAGGATGAAGCCGACGATGCCAAGGCGTGCCCAGTCCACTTTCACACCGGGCGGCGCATCCTTCATGATCCGGCAATGCGCATCCTGCTGGCGCGAAGCAAAGTAACCGAAGAACAGCAGTGCGGGAATCGCCGCCACGTAGGCCTCGAATACGTCAATCGGCTTGACGCCGTCAATCCACATCATCGTGGTGGTGGTATCGCCGACCACGCTGCCGGACCCGCCTGCGTTCGAAGCGGCCACGATCGCCGCGAGGTAGCCGATATGCACCTTGTGCCTGAACACGGTGGCCGCCACGGTACCGCCAATCAACGCCGCGGCGATATTGTCGAGAAAGCTGGAAATCACGAATACCAGGATCAGCAGCACAAAGCCGCCCTTCCAGTCATCGGGCAGGTAGTGCGGCAGGATCTCTGGCACCTTGCTGTCTTCAAAATGCTTGGACAGCAAGGCGAAGCCGAGCAGCAGGCCCAGCAGGTTGGCCAGCGTCACCCATTCGTGGCCCAGGTGCAGCAGCAAGCCTTCAAGGCCCGGCCCCGGTTTGAAACCGGTCACCAGAAGCTTGTACAGAGTGATGGCAATCAGGCCGCCGACCGCCACATTGAAGGTCTGGTTGTGGAACAGCGCAACCCCGAGCAGCACGCAGGCGAACAAGATGAAATCAAGCGGGATCGGCCCGAGCGACACGATGTTGGGCGCATACGCGGTGCCCGCTGCGGCGGCAACTCCCGGCAGTGACAGCGCGCCGAACAACACAGTTGCCCACCCCAGAACCCTGCAAAATTGCAACATTGATCGCGCCACGAGCCTTGTCTCCCAACGGTTTACAGCATCATCACCCGGAAACCCTTGACCACCAATGGTTTCCAGGGACACCCTGTCTTTATTTTGTGTTCTTCTTGACCCAGTCGGCGATGCGCCCGACACCATCGTTGATCGCCTTCTCGGAGGCCGCGTACGAGAAGCGGATATGCTGCCCCTCACCCGCGACGCGCGCGCCGAAATGGATGTCGGCCAGCACCGCGACCCCTGCTTCAGTGAGCAATTTTTTGCGAAATACTTCGGAGTCGGCGCAACCGGTCATGCGGCACGCTTCGGTCACATTCGGCCAGGCGTAGAAGGCGCCGCCTGGCGTGAGGCAGCTGATGCCCGGCACCTGGTTGAGCAAACCGACGATCAGGTCGCGGCGCTTCAGGAACGACGCCTTCATCATCTCGGCGGCATCCTGCGGGCCGTTGAGCGCCTCGACTGCCGCCCACTGGCTGATGTGCGAGGCGCACGATTCGGTATTGGTGACCCAGCGCGTGAAGGTCGGGGCCAGCGTCTTGTTGACCGCGTAGCCGATGCGCCAGCCGGTCATCGCCCAGGTTTTGGAGGCACCGTCGGAAATGATGGTGCGCCCGAGCATGTCGGGCAGCGCCGCAATTGACTGAAACGCACTGCTGTAGATCAGGCGCGAGTAAATCTCGTCGGCGTAAATCCAGATCTGCGGATGCTTGCGCATGATCGCCGCGATGTCGGCCAGATCCTGTGCCGAGAGCGAGCCGCCGGTTGGGTTGTGCGGCGTATTCAGGATCAGCATTTTTGTGCGCGGCGTGATCGCGGCTTCCAGCTCGGCCGGGTCGAACGCGAAATTACGTGCTTCCTTCAAACCTAGCGGCACCGGCACCGCGCCATTGACGACGATCTGCGATTCGTAGATCGGGAAACCCGGGTTCGGATAAATCACCTCATCACCGACGCCAAAATCGGTGGTCGAGAGAATCGCGTAGGCGATGAAAGGCTTGGCACCCGAGCCGACCACCACGTCGTCCGCAGACACGCTACTGGTGCCGGTGAGCCCGCGCAGCCGGTTGACCTCCCGGGCGATTGCCTCGCGCAGTTCGGGAATGCCGTTCGAAGGCGTGTAACCGTGCTTGCCCTCGCGGATCGCCTTGACGGCTGCGTCCTGGATGTTGATCGGCGTCGGAAAATCCGGCTGGCCAATGCAGAACGAAATGATGTCGCTACCGGCACGCTGCAAGGCCGTGACCTCGGCGAGCACCACGAAGGCATTTTCGGTGCCGAGCGCGGACGAGCGGTTCGAAAGTTTGGGAAATTGTTCGTTTTTCATGGTGATGAAGTCTCCTGATGCCGCTATTTTACCGGCGCCCCGCTGCCGTCCCCGCGCCTAACCCGGCTGCGGAATTTCAAACACCTGCCGCAGATAGGCGAGGTAATGGGTGTCGTCGCACATGTTCTTGTCGGGCGAATCGGACAGCTTGGCCACCGGCTGGCCATTGCAGCGCACCATCTTGATGACGATGTTGAGCGGCGTGTAGCCGAGGTCGTTGGTCAGATTGGTGCCGATGCCGAAGGCGGTTAACGCGCGGCCGCGAAAGCGCTCGTACAGGCGGATCGCCAGCGGCACGTTGAGGCTGTCCGAAAAAATCAGGGACTTGGTGCGCGGATCGACGCGATTTTTGCGATAGTGCTCGATCAGGCGCTCGCCCCAGTCGAACGGGTCGCCCGAGTCATGGCGCGCGCCGTCGAACAGCTTGCAGAAGTACATGTCGAAATCGCGCAGGAAGGCATTCATGCCGTACACGTCCGAGAGCGCGATGCCGAGGTCGCCGCGATACTCGCGCGCCCAGCGCTCGAAGGCGAACTGCTGTGAATCGCGCAGGCGCGGGCCGAGCGCCTGCGCCGCCTGCAGGTATTCGTGCGCCATCGTGCCCAGTGGCGTGACGCCATGCTTCATCGCCAGTTGCACGTTCGAAGTGCCGGCGAAATTGGCACCGAGCTTGTCCTTGAGCGTCAGGATCACTTCGTCCTGCCAGATTTTCGAGAAGCGCCGGCGCGTGCCGTAATCGGCGATGCGCATCTCTGCCAGATCCGGCTTGCCGGCCACCAGCGCGATCTTGTCCGCGAGGCGTTTGCGTCCCTCCGCGTAGTCCGGAATTTTTTGCGTATTGCGGAAGTAGACCTCGTTGATGATCGCCAACAACGGTATCTCGAACAGGATCGTGTACAACCACGGCCCCTTCACCGTCACCTCGATCTCGCCGTTGTCGCGCGGCTCGACCGACACGTACTTGCCGTTCATCTGCACCAGGCCCAGAAAATCGACAAAATCGCTCTTGATGAAGCGCATGCCGCGCAGGTAGTCGAGTTCCTTTTCGCGAAAACGCAGCGTGCACAGCGCTTCGATCTCCTCACGAATTTCCGCAACGTGGGGCGCCAACGCCATGCCCGGCGTGCGGCACTTGAAACGGTATTCGACCTGGGCCCCCGGAAAATGGTGCAGCACCACCTGCATCATGGTGAACTTGTAGAGGTCGGTGTCGAGCAGCGAGGTAATGATCATGGGGGAAGTTTAAGCGGCCAGGCGCGCCGGAACCGTGTGTTCCGCGGCTTCAAACAAAATCACCGGGTCGTTGCGTGCCAGCGCCTTGCTGTCGGAGAGCATGCGCCGCCAGGTGCGCGCACCCGGCATGCCCTGGAACAGTCCGAGCATGTGGCGCGTGATCGCGCGCAAGGGCACACCCTTGCCGGTTTCGCGCACCGCGTAGGCGTACATGGCCGCGACCACATCGAGACGTGTCTGCCGATCTGCCGACGCGCCAAAAAACAGACCGTCCACCTCGGACAGCGACCAGGGCTCGTGATACGCATGGCGCCCGACCATGACGCCGTCGAAGGCGTCCAGATGTCCGATACCGTCCAGGTGCCGGACGATGCCGCCGTTGAGCACAAACGTGAAATCGGGAAAATCGCGCTTGAGCTGCGCCGCATGGTCATAGCGCAGCGGCGGGATCTCGCGATTCTCCTTCGGCGACAGACCCTTGAGCCAGGCGCTGCGCGCATGCACCATGAACACCGTCGCGCCGCCCTGCGCCACGGTCCCGACAAAATCACGCACAAAGGCGTAGGAGTCGGTCTTGTCGATGCCGATGCGATGCTTCACGGTGACCGGTATCGACTTCGGCAGCACGTCAACCATCGCCTTGATGCAATCGCGCACCAGCGCCGGCTCGGCCATCAGGCAGGCGCCGAAGGCACCGCGCTGCACGCGCTCGGACGGGCAGCCGCAATTGAGGTTGACTTCGTCGTAACCCCATTTCCGGGCCAGCATGGCGCAGTGCGCCAGTTCGTCGGGTTCACTGCCGCCGAGCTGCAGTGCGACCGGATGCTCGAAGCCGTCGAAATCGAGGTGCCGCGGCACGTCGCCGTGCACCAGCGCCGGGGTCGTGACCATTTCGGTATAGAGCCGCGCGTGCCGCGTCAGGTGGCGATGGAACACCCGGCAATGCCGGTCGGTCCAGTCCATCATCGGCGCAATGCAGTAGCGCCACGGAGAATAGTTTGTGCTTGTCATCGGATTGAGACAGAATTATAGGGGTCACCCTGTCCTGCATCCCGCCCTCCCCGTCTCCTCGAGTCCTCCCGGCCCCATTCCCCGATGCGCATCCTCCTGCTCGCCGTATTCGCCCTCCTGCCCACCCTCACCTACGCGGACCCTGCAGCCGATGCAATCAAGGCCGGTGGCGTCGCCTTGCTGATGCGCCATGCCTCGGCCCCTGGCATGGGCGACCCGGAAATCTTCAAGGTCGATGACTGTTCGACCCAGCGAAACCTTTCGCCAGAGGGGCGCGACGAGGCGCGCCGCATCGGTGCCCACCTCAGGAAGCTCGGCCTCAAGCCGGGCGAGGTGCTCACCAGCCAGTGGTGCCGCTGCCGCGAAACCGCGCAATTGGCGTTTGGCGGTGGCCGCGACTGGACCATGCTCAATTCGTTCATGCGCCAGCGCGACAACGAGGAGGCACAAAAAAACCAGATTCTGGCGCGCGTTGCAAAGCTCAAGCAGGGCGACAAGCCGCTGGTGTTGGTCACCCACCAGCTGATCGTGACCGCCGTGACCGGCATCTTTCCGGAATCGGGCGAGGTGGTGGTGGTTGCGCCGTCGCGCGCCGGCGGCAATCCCGGAGTACGCGTCATCGGCAGCATCAAGCCGGAGTCGGCCCGATGAACGCTTCCGCGTGCCGCATCGGTATCGACCTCGGCGGCACCAAGATCGAGGGCATCGCCCTGGATGCGTCCGGCGCCGAGGTAGTGCGGCAACGCATCGACACCGAGGCGCACGGCGGCCCGCAACACATCCTGGCGCGCATCGCCGGGCTCTACGCAGCCCTGGTGTATGCCATCGACGACGCGCCGCACACCCTCGGCATCGGCACCCCGGGCGCGGTCTCGCCCAAAACCGGCCTGATGAAAAACTCCAACACGGTGTGCCTGAACGGCTTGCCGCTGACGTCCCTGCTCGAATCCGCGCTGCATCACCCGGTACGCCTCGAGAACGATGCCAATTGTTTTGCGCTGGCCGAAGCCCTGCAGGGCGCCGGGGTCGGGCACGGGCTGGTATTCGGCGTGATCCTCGGCACCGGCTGCGGCGGCGGCATCGTGATCGACGGCAAACTGCGCGCCGGCCCGCAGGCGCTGGCCGGCGAGTGGGGCCACATGGTGATCGACCCCTCGGGCGATGCGTGCTTTTGCGGCGCCCATGGCTGCGTCGAGACCTTCATTTCGGGCGGCGGCCTGGAGCATCGTTTCCGAACCCTGCTGGACCGGCGAGGCGCTGCCACCAACGATCCCAGAAGGCAATGGTCTGCAAGCCTTGTCCACCAAGGGTTTCAGGCCGGTGACGCCGATTGCATCGAGATCATGGGTGAGTACTTCGCGCGTTTCGGCCAGGCGGTGGCCAACCTGATCGCCGTGCTCGACCCGGACATCATCGTGCTCGGCGGCGGGCTGTCGCATATCGACCGCCTCTACACGCGCGGCATCGCCGAGGTCGAAAAACGCATGTTCAGCGATGAGCTGACCACGCCGATCGTGCGCAACCAGTTGGGAGACTCGGCCGGCGTGGTTGGGGCCGCGCTCATCGGCATTTAAATGCCGTTGGCGCAAGGGGCCGAGCTCATCGGCATCCAAATGCCGATGGCGCAAGGGGGCCACACTCATCGCCATCCAAATGCCCAAGACGCAGGGGGCCGCGCCTGCCTGATCTGGCTACCGCTTACGCACCCTTGAGGACCTGCTCGATCACGCCGAGCAGCGCGGCGCGGGTGGCGGGCTTGGTCACGTAACCGTCGGCCCCGACTTCGAAGCCGCGCGTCACATCGGCCAGTTCGGCACGCCCGGAGACCATGATCACCGGGATGTCGCCGATCACCTTGTGCTGGCGAATCCGCTCGACGATCTTGAAGCCGTCGATGTCGGGCAGCATGACGTCCATCAGGATCAGGTCCGGCGCTTGCGGCAAACGCAGTTGCTCCACCACCTCCTTGCCGCTGCGCGCGATCTTGGGCTGGAAGCCGGCCCCCGCAAGGATGCGTTCGAGCAGTTTCGAGGTGATCGGCTCGTCTTCGACGATCAGGACAATCGGATTGGCTGGCCGCGGCGGCCTCTGGCGCATGCCGGGGCGCGTCATCGAGACGCAGAAGCCGCCGTGCTTGACTTCGTTGGCCCCAATCAGCGCGTCAGATTCGATTTGCGCGCGCTGCGCGGGCGTGACCGGCGCCACCTCGCGCTTGGCGAAAATCGCGGTGAAATCGAGGTCGGTGGGGTCGTCTGAGGCCATGCGTTGTTGTTATTGCCGTGCTTGCGGGAAACCAATCTGGCTGATTATCGTTCATGGCGCGACATTTTTCACGCCGTCTTTTTCACGCCAAGTGACCAACATTCACAATCCGCCGACCGCCCCCTAGAACGCCAGATAGCCGCCATCGACCGGCAGGATCGCGCCAGTGACAAAAGCAGCTGCCGGCGAACACAGGAACATCACCGGGCCGGCCATGTCGGCCGGATCGGCCCAGCGCTTCATCGGGGTCCGGTCGATCACCGCCTTGTTGGCTTCCGGGTTCTCGCGCAGCGGCTGGGTCAGCGCCGTGGCCACCCAGCCCGGTGCGATCGCGTTGACGCGGATGCCGTCGTCGGCATAGGCAATCGCCAGCGACTTGGTCAGCTGCATCACCCCGCCCTTGCTGGCGCTGTAGGCGGGCGTGACGGCAGCGCCGAAAAAGCTGCGCATCGACGCGGTGTTGACGATGCTACCTTTCGAGACTTTGAGCAGCGGGCGGGCCAGCGCGCACAGGCGTTGCGTGCCGTTGAGGTTGACGTTGATCACGCGCTCGAATTCGACCGGGTCGTGCTCGGCGTTGGCGCGGCGAATCATGCCGGCGCAATTGACCAACACATCGAGCGTCTTGAAACCCGCCATGAAGCGCGTGCAGGCGCCAAGGTCGCCGACATCCAGCGCGGCCGCCTCGAGCCCGGCCGCCTTGGCCGGGGCAAGCTCGGCTTCACTCAGCCCGGTAATCGTGACCCTGGCGCCGGCTTGCCTGAAACCCTCCGCAATCGCGAAGCCGATGCCGCTCGACCCGCCCGACACGATCACCTGTTTTCCCTGGAATACGCCTTCGAACATGTGTGTTTACTCCCTGTTGCATCCGATTGAACAGGCTGCAACGTAACATAGGTTCGGTTCAACGTCGGCACCCGACGCCGCGCTCCGCAATTTCTTTCACGAGGCTTTCCATGAAACAGATTCTTGCCGCCCTCCTTTTCTCCGGCGCTGCGTGTATCGGCTGCTCTGCCCTCGCCGCAGGCACCGACGAAACCCCGACGGCGCCAGCCGCCGTCAACGACCTGGAAGAGGGCCGCAAGGCGGTCCAGGCCAGGCAATGGCGCACGGCCATCACGCACCTCGAAAAAGCCCTCGCCAAAGACCGCAACAACGCCGACATCCACAACTGGCTCGGCTACTCGTATCGCAACAGCGGCAACATCGCCAAGGGCATGGAGTCGTACAACGTGGCGTTGAAGCTCAACCCGAACCACCGCGGCGCGCATGAGTACATCGGCATTGCCTACCTGTTGCAGAAGAACAAGTCCAAGGCGGCAGAGCACCTGGCGCGTCTCGAAACCATCTGCGGCAAGTCGTGCGAGGAATACCAGGATCTGCAAAAAGCGATTGCCGCCTACAAGGAATAATTGGTCGTCGCGGGAATAGTCGGATGGCCGGAAGGGTTAATGCAGGTAGCAAGCCCTTTCCATTCACCGGAGTCTCGACATGAATCTTTCACGCCCAGCGCTTTCCACCGTTCGCAGCATTGGCATTGCCACTCTACTGGCCACCTTGCTTGCCGCCTGCGCGTCCGCGCCTGCCCGCACGGAAGGCGGCGCCCTGGTCGGTGCCACCGGCATGACCCTTTACACCTTTGACAACGACAAGGCCCCGGGCAAGTCGGTCTGCAACGGCGGGTGCGCAGTGAACTGGCCGCCGCTGATGGCCTCCGACACCGCCAGCCCGAATGGCGACTACAGCATCATCACCCGTGACGACGGCAAGAAGCAGTGGGCACTGAAGGGCAAGCCGCTGTATTACTGGGCCAAAGACCAGAAGCCGGGTGACAAGACCGGCGACAACTTCAACAAGGTCTGGCACGTCGCCAAGTAATTGCGGCGGCGCCGATCGGCCGCCGAATCGGGATGCGACGCCGGTTCGGCGTCGTCTTCAGAGCGCAACGCCGAACCGGTGTTGCGCTTGTTCGCGTGTGTAGTAGCCGCGCGTGATGTCGCGTTCGATGTCGGCTTTTGACCGATCCGCAGGCTCGCCGAAACCACCACCGCCCGGCGTGGAGACGCAGATCAGGTCGCCCGGCGCCAGCGCAATGCTCTGGTCCTTGGATAGATGCGGCGGCACATACTCCACCCCTTGTTTCATGATCGTCACCTTGTTGAGGCCGCCCTCCTGACCGCCGGCCACGCCGATCGGCCCGGTGCGCCCGTGATCCATCACCATCGAGGCCACCGCTTCGCCACGACGTATGCGGATCTTGTAGTTGACGCCGAAGCCGCCGCGTTGTTCGCCGGCGCCGCCCGACCCTTCATGCAAGGAGAACTCCTCGAACAGCACCGGGTAGCGCTGTTCCATGATTTCAATCGGCGTGGTCTTGGAGATGCCGATGGTCGAGCAGCCGTTGGAAATACCGTCGCCCAGCGGGCTGCCGCCGTAGCCGCCGCCCGAAATCACGTACATCACATAGGACTGCCCGGTTTGGGGGTCGGTGCCGCCGATGCCGAGGTTGCCGCTGGTACCGGCCGGTGCCGCGAAGAGCTGCTCGGGTATCGCCTTGGCCAATGCCACGAATACGGCTTCGGCGATGCGCTGGCTGACCTCGGCGGCGCAGCCCGACACCGGACGCGGATACTTCGCGTACAAAAACGTGTCGTGCGGCTCGGCAATCTCAAGCGGCGCGAACGTGCCGGCATTGATCGGCACGTCTGGAAACACATGCTTGACCGCGAGGTAGATCGACGACTTGGTAGTGGCGATCACGCTGTTCATCGGGCCGCGGCAGGGCGGCGACGAACCGCTCATGTCGAACGCCAGTTTGGCATCTGCCACGCCGCCCGATTTGGTGATTTTCATGGCGATGCGCAGGGGCTCATTGACGACGCCATCGGAGTCGACAAACGCTTCACCCTGGTACACGCCGTCGGGAATCGTCGCGATCTTCGCGCACATCTGCGCTGCGGCGCGGCGCTTGAGCTCGGCGATCGCCTCATCGACCTGCGCCGCGCCATAGCGGTCGAGCAGCGCCGCGAGGCGTTTTTCACCCGTGGTGAGCGCCGCCGATTGCGCCTTGATGTCGCCGATGCGCTGGTCCGCGACGCGAATGTTCGAAAGAATGATCGACAGGATTTCGTCATCCAGCACGCCCTTTTTGTAGAGCTTGACCGGCGGCAGGCGCAAGCCTTCCTGCTCGACCTCGGTGGCATTGGCCGAAAATCCGCCCGGCACCATACCGCCGGTGTCCGGCCAGTGGCCAGTGTTGGCGAGCCAGCACCACAGTTTGCCCTGATAGAAAAACGGTTTGACGAACTTCACGTCCATCAGATGGGTGCCGCCGAGGTAGGGGTCGTTGAGGATGAACACATCGCCTTCGTTGAGCGACAGGTTCAAGGCCTTGACGCGCTCGATCACCGCCTCGACCGAAAACTGCATCGTGCCGACAAACACCGGCAGGCCCAGCTCGCCCTGGGCGATCAACTCGCCGCCGCGGACATCCTGGTCGCCGACCCGCCCGCCGCGATGGTAAATGCCGTCGGAACGGTCCAGCGCCTCGGCGATCACCGGCGAAAACGCCGCGCGCACAAACGCCAGGTCCATCTCGTTGCAGACCTGGTTGAGGCCGCTCTGGATGACGGCGAGAGTAATGGGGTCAATGGCGCTGATCATGGGTATCTATCCGGCGTGAAGCGGTTGGCAAGCGGCTGTCGCGAGCGCCTATGCTGCCACGAAACGGGCGGCGCGCCTACCTGCGGGACCCGCTGCGGCGCAAATGCGGCCGATAAGCCCGCCGTATGGCAACACGGGCAACACGGACTGCACGGTAAGATAAGGCCTGCTCATTGCCTCGTCGGGACACCTTCATGACTATCGACTCCTGGTTACGCCGCCCGTTGCTGCGTGCCGGCCTCCTGGTGGCATGCGTTGCCTTCGGTCTCGGCTTCCTCGGGTCTGCCTTCACCCAGGGCCCGCCGGCGGACACCGCGCATTTCGATGTGTATGCCGAGGGCGACACGATCCACCTGCTCACCGGCCATGGCAAAAAGGGCGGCCCGAGCATCCTGCTGTTTCACCGCGCCTCCAAGGATGGCGGCGCCACCTGGAGCAAGCCGGTGCGCGTCAATGCCGGATCCGAGCGCCTCTCCGCGCACCATCCCGGCGAGAATCCCTCGATCGCCGGTAGCGGCAATCGCCTGGTGGTTGCATGGACCGCACCGCGGCCCAATGCACGACGCGGTGGTTTGATCCAGACCGCCGCATCGGACGATGGCGGCGCCACCTGGAAAAATGGCCCCTCGCCGTTTTCAGACGCAGCCGGCTCGCAAACCTTCATGCGCATGGTGGCCGCAAGCGGTAGCGCGGGCAGCGTGGGCAATGCGGCCAGCCGCACGCTGCATATGGTCTGGCTCGACAGCCGCGAGGGCCGCCAGGGCCTGCGCTACGCCCGCTCCCCTGACCTGGGCGGCACCTGGG
>CANJDH010000054.1 GCA_947473125.1 Burkholderiales bacterium | reverse complement strand
TGCCCGACAGGAATCGAACCTGTGACCCTCGGCTTAGAAGGCCGATGCTCTATCCACCTGAGCTACGGGCAGCAAACTGCCGGGCAAACAACACTTCCAACAAAACACATGGTCGGGGTGGAGAGATTCGAACTCCCGACATCCTGGTCCCAAACCAGGCGCGCTACCAGGCTACGCTACACCCCGAGGATGAAATTGTATCTTTTTCAGGCCCCCGGGGCAATGTAAACCTGCAATCAGGCGGCAGGCGCAGCGGCTTCTGCAGGTTTGGGCGCATCACCCAACAGGGCCTTCATGGACAAACGCATGCGGCCCTTGTCGTCCATCTCCAGAACCTTGACGCGCACAACCTGGCCTTCCTTGAGATAATCGGCAACGGCATTGACCCGCTCATTCGCAATCTGCGAGATGTGCAGCAGACCTTCGCGGCCCGGCAGCACCTGCACCAGGGCGCCGAAGTCAAGCAGGCGCGTCACCGGCCCTTCGTAGGTCTTGCCTACTTCGACATCGGCCGTGATTTCTTCGATGCGCTTTTGCGCGGCACGCCCTGCTTCGGCCGATACGCTGGCGATGGTGACCGAACCGTCGTCCTTGATGTCGATGGTGGCACCGGTTTCTTCAGTCAGGGCGCGAATCACCGCACCGCCTTTGCCGATCACGTCACGGATTTTCTCCGGATTGATCTTCATCGTGATCATGCGCGGCGCGAAGTCGGACAAGTCGTTGCGCTGGGTGCTCATCGACTGTTTCATCTGCGCAAGGATGTGCAGGCGCGCTTCCTGGGCCTGCTCCAGCGCCACCTTCATGATTTCCTTGGTGATGCCCTGGATCTTGATGTCCATCTGCAATGCCGTGATCCCAGATTCCGAACCCGCCACCTTGAAGTCCATGTCGCCGAGGTGATCTTCGTCACCCAGAATGTCGGTCAGCACGGCAAACTTGTTGCCTTCCTTGATCAGGCCCATCGCGATGCCTGCGACGTGCGCTTTCAGGGGCACGCCAGCATCCATCATCGCCAGACAGCCGCCGCACACCGAAGCCATTGATGAGGATCCGTTGGACTCGGTAATCTCGGGCACCACGCGTAGGGTGTAGGCAAACTCCTCCGGGCTTGGCAGTACTGCGACCAACGCACGTTTGGCCAATCGGCCGTGGCCGATCTCACGCCGCTTCGGCGTACCGACGCGGCCGGTCTCACCGGTCGCGTAGGGAGGCATGTTGTAGTGAAGCATGAAACGATCGGAAAATTCACCCATCAGGGCGTCAATGCGCTGCTCGTCGCGCGCGGTGCCTAGCGTGGCCACCACCAGTGCCTGGGTTTCACCGCGAGTGAACAGGCTCGAGCCGTGAGTGCGCGGCAACACGCCGTTGCGGATGCTGATCGGGCGCACGGTACGCGTATCGCGACCGTCAATGCGTGGTTCGCCTTCGAGAATCTGCGTGCGCACGATTTTCGACTCCAGCGCAAAGCACAGGTCCTTGACGGTCTGGCTGTCCGGACCACCCTCCTGCCCTACTTTGAGTTCGCTAAATACGCGCCCCCACAATTGATCAATCGCCTGCGAGCGCGCCTGCTTCTGCTTGATCTGGAATGCGGCGCGCAAGTCAGCCTCGGCAATCGCGGCGATGCGTGCGATCAGCGCCTCATCCTTGGCGGCCGGTTTCCAGTCCCAATCTGGTTTGCCGGCTGCTTCGACCAGCTCGTTGATGGCCTTGATTGCCGTTTGCATCTGTTCGTGTCCGAACACCACGGCGCCGAGCATGATCTCTTCACTCAACTGATCGGCTTCCGACTCGACCATCAGCACGGCACCTTCGGTACCGGCCACAATCAGGTCCATACGCGAGCTGGGCAGCTGTGACTTGGTTGGGTTGAGCACGTACTGGCCGTCGATGTAACCGACCCGCGCAGCGCCAATCGGGCCTGCGAACGGTACGCCGGAAATGGCCAGCGCAGCAGACGCCCCGAGCATTGCGGCGATGTCGGGGTCCACTTCGGGATTGCACGACATGACGGTGCAAACCACTTGCACTTCGTTGTAATAGCCGTCGGGGAACAGTGGTCGAATGGGACGATCGATCAGGCGGCTGGTCAGAGTTTCCTTTTCGCTGGGGCGGCCCTCACGCTTGAAAAAGCCGCCGGGAATTTTGCCCGCGGCGTAGGTTTTTTCCATGTAGTCCACGGTCAGCGGGAAGAAGTCCTGGCCGGGTTTGGCGCTGGTTTTCGCCGTAACGGCCGCGAGCACAACGGTATCGTCAATGGTGACCAGCACCGCACCGGTGGCCTGACGGGCAATTTCGCCGGTTTCGATTGTCACTGTGTGCTGACCGTACTGGAATGATTTTTTATGAATGTTGAACAAGGTAGTTTCCTTAAATGAAAGAGTCCAACCGGGTCAATCCGCTGATGCAGCGCACGCGCGACATGAGCGGATTGCCTGAAGCCAATTCAAGAACCGGCGGGATGGTGAATAAATGTGGAAGCCAAAGAACAAGTACCTGCGTCAAACTCGCCGCAGGCACTTGTCGATGCGCTTACTTGCGCAGGCTCAGCTTTTCGATCAACTGACGATAGCTGTCGGGGTTGCGCCCCTTCAGATAGTCGAGCAGTTTGCGGCGTTTGCTGACCATTTTGAGCAGGCCGCGACGCGAATGGTGATCCTTCACGTGCGCCTTGAAATGATCGGTCAAGCCGTTGATGCGCGCGGTAAGCAACGCAACTTGAACTTCAGGTGAGCCGGTATCGCCCTTGGCGCGCTGATGCGCGGCAATGACTTCGGCCGTGTTGACGACGGTCATGATGATTCCTCTTGTGAGTAAGCTTGGACCTCAAGCAGGCATCATCCCAGTACGCCGGGCCACGTCGCTGCAACATGACGGGCCGAGGTTCGGCGAACCGAGAAGACAGCCCGAATTGTACCAAAAAACCGAGCAGCATCAAAGACTTGAATTGTCCCTGCGAGAGCAGCGTGCGCGTCTGTCGGCCCCAAACGGGGAAACCGCCAAGGCCATTGGTGCGCAAGGGTTTCCGGGCGCCATTCCTGAAAGCCGCGGTTCCCCTGCAGCCTTCAAAGGTCGCTCTATACGAGCTTGCCCCAGAGGTCATGCATGTCGCTGCCGGAAATCTTGACGTTAACGAATTCGCCAACCTTCAATTTCGCCTGGTCGGCGCGGCGCGCCGGCTGCTCAACAAACACGTTCCCGTCGATTTCCGGGGCATCCGCTGAAGAGCGGGCGGTGGCGCCTTCCGGGGTGACCGCATCGATCAGGACCTTGATGGTCTTGCCGATTTTGCGTGCCAGGCGCCGCCTGGACACGTTGCCCTGCACCCGCATGAACTCCGCCTGACGCGCTTCGCGAACCTCCGGCGGTAATGCTCCTGCGATGTCGTTGGCACGCGCGCCTTCCACCGGCGAGTAGGCGAAGCACCCGGCGCGATCGATTTTGGCAGCTTCGACAAACGCCAGCAACTCCGCGAATTCGGCTTCGGTTTCGCCCGGGAACCCGGCAATGAAGGTGGATCGAATCGTAATCTCCGGACACACCTTGCGCCAGGCTTCGATACGCTCCAGATTTCGCTCGCCGCTGGCCGGCCGTTGCATCGCCTTGAGGATGCGCGGCGAGGCATGCTGGAACGGCACGTCGATATAGGGTAGGATTTTCCCGTCGGCCATCAGCTCGATGGTCTCGTCCACGCTCGGGTACGGGTATACGTAATGCAGGCGCGTCCAGACCCCCAGTTCGCCCAAGGCTGCGGCCAGGTCATTCATGCGGGTCTTGAGCGGCTTGCCGTTCCAGAAGCCGGTACGGTACTTGACGTCGACGCCATAGGCAGAGGTGTCTTGCGAAATCACCAGAAGTTCCTTCACTCCGGCCTTTACAAGGTTCTCCGCTTCGCGCATCACCAGGCCAATGTCACGCGAGACCAGATCACCGCGCATCGATGGAATAATGCAAAAGGTGCAGCGGTGATTGCAGCCTTCGGAAATCTTCAGGTAGGCGTAGTGTTTCGGCGTGAGCTTCACGCCCTGCGGCGGCAGCAAATCCATAAACGGGTCATGCGGCATCGGCAAATGGGCGTGCACCGCGCTCATGACTTCACCCAGAGCGTGGGGGCCGGTCACGGCGAGTACCTTGGGATGGGTCTTTTGCACGATGTCACCTTTGGCGCCGAGACATCCGGTGACGATCACTTTGCCGTTTTCGGCCAACGCCTCGCCAATCGCATCGAGAGACTCCTGCACCGCACTGTCGATGAAACCGCAGGTGTTGACGACGACCAGATCGGCGCCGGCATAAGACGGAGATACGCCGTAGCCTTCGGCACGCAGCTGGGTAAGAATCTGCTCGGAATCCACCAGTGCCTTGGGACACCCCAGCGACACGAATCCCACGCGTGGTGGTGGCGCGTCCGGAAATTTCCCTGCGATCACTTTGCTTGAGTTCATCTGTCACCCATCAAAAACAAAGAGCGCCACGTGGGGCGCTCTTTGGTCGAAAGCGTCGTTGGCGCGCTATTTTTTTCCGGTATCACCGGGAAACGGAAAGCCCGGGAACATGGTTTTGGCCTGGCTTTGAAACTGGTCCTGCAATTTCAAAAACATGTCCTTGCTCTGGTCAATATAGCTGGTCATCATGTTTTGCACCATCGGGCCCTGAAAATTCATGAACTGGGTCCAGGCATCGGCGTTCTGCCCTTTGCCCTGCGCACCCGACATGAAGGTCTTCGATTGCTCAGCGACTTTTTCCTGAATGTCGAGGAAGGCCTGCACGTTCTTCTCCAAGTACATGCCCATCATGCCCTGCATCGCATGGCCATAGAAGCGAATGATGTTGGAGAGCACCATTTCCGAAAAAATCGGTTTGCCGCCGCTTTCTTCGTCCAGAATGATTTGCAGCAGAATGGCTCGTGTCAGATCGTCGTTGGTCTTGGCATCAACCACCTTGAAGACTTCCTGGTCGAGAACCAGTTGCTTGACGTCGGTCACGGTGATGTAGGTGCTGGTCCGCGTGTCATACAGGCGGCGGTTGGGATACTTCTTGATGATGCGGAAATCGCTCATGGAACACCTCGGAAGCTACATGCAAAATCGGTTGTCGGTGCCCGGCTACGCATCAGTAGCGCCGCCGGACCGGTGCGCCGTCTTGATTGCGGCATTGCACAAAGGCAGCGCATTCTACACGTAAATAAGGGCAGCTCGAGAGCCGCCCCGGTTCATGCCACAGTCATATTGCGATGCATCAGAAAATGCCCTATCTTACTGATGCCATGCACTTTTAACCCATGTGCAAGCCGCCGTTCAGCGAGAAATCGGAACCGGTGGCGTAACCACCTTCGTCCGAGGCAATCCAGGCGATGATGGAGCCGATCTCGTCTGGGGTGCCGAGACGCCTGACCGGAACGGTAGCCACAATTTTTTCAAGCACGTCGGGCCGGATCGACTTGACCATGTCGGTGCCGATGTAGCCGGGCGACACGGTATTGACAGTTACACCCTTGGTCGCCACCTCCAGAGCCAGGGCCATTGTGAAGCCGTGGATCCCGGCCTTCGCCGTGGAGTAGTTGGTCTGTCCGAATTGGCCTTTTTGCCCATTCACCGACGAAATGTTGATGATGCGTCCAAAGCCGCGATCACACATCTCATCAATCACCTGCTTGGTCACGTTGAACAGCGAGTTGAGGTTGGTGTTGATGACACCATCCCAATCGGCCTTGCTCATCTTGCGAAACACGCCGTCTTTGGTGATGCCGGCATTGTTGACCAGAATGTCGATCGGCCCATGCTTGGCTTTCACTTTCTTGAAGGCTTCCACGGTGGAGTCCCAGTCGGAAACGTTTCCTACCGATACATCGCACGTAAACCCCAGAGCTTTTTGCTCGCCCAGCCATTTATCGAAATCGCGGCTCGGGCCACAACCTGCAATGACGGTGTAACCCTCTTTGCAAAGACGCTGGCAGATTGCCGTTCCAATTCCACCCATTCCGCCTGTGACGTACGCTACACGTGCCATTTGTCTCTCTCCTTGTTGTGGTGACTGCGAATTCAGATCCTGACTTTTACATACTCACCGGGAGCATCCGCCGCCGGTTTGAACCTGTTGTTTCCAAGTTTACGCCGAGCGGGTACGTCGCGGCCCCGCCGCTCAGCTAACCAGTCGCCCCAGACTCCCCACCAGCTGCCCGGTGTCTCGCCGGCTTGTTCCAGCCATGAGTCGGCATCCAGACGGCGTCTGGCCCGGGTCAATGGCCCGCTCCAGAAACTGCGCTTGTGGCGCGCCGGCGGGTTGACTACCCCAGCGATGTGGCCGCTCGCGCCCAGCACGAAGGTGCATGGCCCGCCGAGCAGCGCGGTGCTGGTGAACGCGGTCTGCCACGGCACGATATGGTCTTCACGCGAGGCATAGATGAATGTCGGCATTTTCAGCGCCCCGAGGTTGACCGGTTCGCCAAGGGAAACCAGTTCACCGCTGCGCAGCCGGTTTTCCAGATACATGTTACGCAGGTACCAGGCGTACATCGGGCCGGGAAGATTGGTGCCGTCAGCATTCCAGTGCAGCAGGTCAAAAGCCGCCGGCACCTCGCCCTTGAGGTAGCTGTTAGCCACGTAGTTCCAGAGCAGGTCACGTGGTCGCAAAAAGGAAAACGTGGCTGCCAGCTCCTTGCCGGACAACAGGCCGCCTGCACCGAGCGCGGCCTCGCGGTAGGCAACCGATACCGGATCGACAAACATCCCGAGCTGGCCAACGTCGCTGAAGTCGAGCAGCGTAGTGAGCAGCGTGAGGCTCGCGACGGGGTGCGCCCCTTTGGCAGCGAGAGCGCCGAGCGCCGTGGCCAGAATCGTTCCGCCTACGCAAAAGCCGAGTGCATTGACCTGCTCGGTACCGCAGATGCTCGTTGCCGCGCTGATCGGCGCGAGAACCCCGAGTGACAGGTAATCATCCCATCCAAGCGACGCCTGCTCCGCGTCCGGATTGCGCCACGACACCATGAACACCGTATTGCCGCGGTCAAGCGCAAATCGCACGAACGAGTTCGAAGCCGACAAGTCAAGGATGTAGTACTTGTTGATGCAGGGCGGCACAATCAGCAACGGCAATTGGCCGACTTGGGGGGTGGTAGGTGCGTACTGGATCAACTCCACCAGTTCGTTGCGCATCACCACCTTGCCCGGCGTCGTTGCGAGGTTGCCGCCGACCTCAAACGCCGTCTCATCGGTGTTCGACACCCGCCCTTTGGCAAGATCTGCCAGCAGCAGTTGCAACCCGCTCTGGATGCTCTGCCCGCCGCTATCAACCGCACGACGCAGCGCGTCCGGATTGGTCGCCAAAAAATTATCCGGATGGGTTGCTGCAATGCATTGCTCTACGGCAAATGATATGCGTGCACGGGTTGGTTCGTCGACTTGCGCAGTGCTAACCCATTCACGTAATGCAACTGTTCCATGGGTATAGGTTTGTTGGACCCATGCGTCCCACGAACGTGCCGGACTGGCGGTTTTCGGCTCGGCTGCGCGCAAATTCATGTTCCCATTTTCCTAGCGAAGGATTACACCAACCTTAAACGCCGACGTGAAAAGGCGAAAAATCTGTGTCGCGGTCATAGTGATCTACGCCTTCCACACGTTTGAGAGCATCTACTATCGCATACGTCGCCGGCGTTGCCAGTATTTCCCAACTGCATTTGATCACGTAGTTGGTCAGCATGATTGAAGCGAGCAGCGCGTCAGGCAAGATGCCAT
Source organism: Burkholderiales bacterium (assembly GCA_947473125.1). Lineage (GTDB taxonomy): Bacteria > Pseudomonadota > Gammaproteobacteria > Burkholderiales > JAEUOS01 > CANJDH01. The sequence continues at coordinate 23,064 of CANJDH010000054.1, read as the reverse complement.
ATAGCGCGATTGGGAAAAAAATCAGCGTATCGATGCCTTCTCCGATTAGAGTAGAGCTGATGGTGCGTAGCCAGAGATAGCGCCCTTGTGTCCGGACCTTGAGCTTGGCAAGCACATACGAGTTGACGAGTTCACCGGCCCAGAATCCGAGCATGGAAGCGAGCGCCACCCTCCATGTCGCGCCGAACACGGTTTCAAATGCTTTCTGGTGTGCCCATTCCGGTGCAGCCGGGAGCGCTACCACGAAGGCGGCCATGACGGAGCCGAAAATCAGCGCTGCAAATCCCGTCCATACCACCCGCCGCGCTCGGGCATATCCGTATACCTCGGTGAGGATATCGCCGAAGATGTAAGAAATCGGAAAAAACAGCGACGCGGCGCCAAAATGCACACCACCGAATTCCGCAACCTTGCCCGGTCCCATGAAACTCGAGCACAACAGCACGGCGACAAATGCCGCCATGATCAGATCATAGTATTTGAACCGGTTCTTGTCGGGATGCGGCGCAGGCGAAGAAGCAGGAGATAATCCTGCCGCCATGGACTTCGCCGCCTGGTTTGCTATTGTCATGATGTCTCCATGAGTTAAGTTTCAAGCGGACTGACCATTTTACTGCCCCTCATGCCTTCTTATCCAAGTCCTTGGCCCGCCCCTGCATCGATCGGCATGCGCGTGGAAGACGTCGACACCCCTGCCCTGATTCTGGAGCTGGCCCCGTTCGAGCGGAACTTGAATCGCATGGCGGCTTTTGCAAGCAAGGCAGGTATGCGCCTGCGCCCACATGCCAAGATGCACAAGACCCCCGCGGTTGCCCGTCGACAGGTCGATCGTGGCGCTGTCGGCGTGTGTTGCCAGAAAACCTCCGAAGCCGAGGTACTTGTCGATGCCGGCATCGAAGATGTGCTGGTCAGCAATCAGGTGGTCGGCATGGCCAAACTCAAGCGCCTGGCTGTCCTCGCGCAGCGCGCCACCATAGGTCTGTGCGTCGATGATGCGTCCAATGCGCGCGCCGTTTCAGCGGCAGCCGTCGCAGCCGGATCGCTGATTCACGCCTACGTGGAAATCAATGCCGGGGCCGACCGCTGCGGTGTGGCGCCGGGCGCCGCTGCCCTCGCCCTCGCCGTTGTCGTCGCGTCCCTGCCTAACCTGCGTTTCATGGGCTTGCAGGCCTATCACGGCGGGGCCCAGCATTTGCGCTCAGACGCAGAACGTGAAGCTGCCATCGCGGCGGCGATTGACCGGGCGCGCACCTCACGGGACCTGATACGGGCGGCCGGGATCGATTGCCCGGTCATCACCGGCGCCGGGACGGGAACTTACGAGCTCGAAGCGGCGAGCGGCGTCTATAACGAGCTGCAGCCAGGTTCGTACGCATTCATGGACGCCGACTACGGCCGCAATCAAGCGAGCACCCCTTACGAACACAGCCTGTTTGTTCTGACCAGCGTCATGAGTCGCTCGCCCGAACATGCAGTGGTGGATTGCGGGCTCAAGGCTCATAGTGTGGACTCCGGGATGCCGCTGGTGGCGGGGGACGCCGGCGGCCGTCCGATGCCTGGCGTCGGCTACGTCAAAGCCTCGGACGAACACGGGGTCATCACCTCTTCCGGCGGGGACCTCCCGGCGTTGGGCAGCAAGGTGCGCCTCATCCCGGGCCATATCGATCCCACCGTGAACCTGCACGACTGGATTGTCGGGGTGCGCGACGGCATGGTTGCCGAGCTTTGGCCAGTGACGGCCAGGGGAGCCATGTGGTGAGCCAGGCGCTACCGATGGAGGCCGTCATCACGGTGCACGGTCCCGGTCAGTTGTTGCGCGCCTTTCGCAAACGCATGATCAAGTCGTTTGCCGAAGAGGCACCCGAGGGGCGTCTGCAGGAGCAGCCGAGCGATGATGGCGTGGTGTTCGCCTATTCTTCGAGTGAAGGCGTACCGTTCCCGTCGCTGGTTGCGCTTTCGACCCATTATCCGGATTGCGTAGTCGGTATTCTCTGGAGCAAGGCGAGCAGCAGCGGCGAAACCACCTTGCAGAACGGGCAGGTCAAAGAAGCGTCGCGTGATTCGCTCCTCGGAGGACGTATCCCACAAGCGATCGAGCTTGCCGCCGACGGCACCCTCAGGTTGGCGCTGGCGCTGGACATCGGGCATGATGGCATGCTCGGCTACTGCGCCACGGCAGACGCGGAAACCTGGTTCAAACTGGCGAGTCGGCCCGACGCCCCAGAACTGTTGACGGTTGGCGGAGACGGATCGGCATGGGATGAGTGCTGGCGCGACGGGCATTGCGCTCCTGTGCTGCCGGCGCAGGCATTTTCCGGAACGGAGCGGCGCACGCTCGAATCGTTGGCCGCGGCGTTTCGCGCAGAGTGGCTCTGGTATGCACATGCGCCTGCCGAGCAGACCATCGTGGAGCAACAACGTTATGCGGCGGCGCGCCGGCCGGTGCGTCCGATCAACGTAAAATCGCTCAAGCTGGCAGAGCAGTCCGGTAGCCGCCTATCGAGCCTCGCAGCTGAGCAGGCCTGGGTGATGGAGCGCCTGCGCACCACGTGGGCCCAAGACACAACACAATGACTATCTCGACGAACCTATCGCGTCAAAACTCGGTGCAGTGTATTTCACCCGCCGGGCTGCATCGCATGGCCTACACGGAATGGGGTGCTCCCGACAATCCCAAAGTGCTGGTGTGTGTACACGGGCTGTCGCGCGTCGGGCGCGATTTCGATTTCCTGGCTCGAGCCCTCAGTGGCGAGTATCGCGTAGTGTGTCCGGACGTGGTCGGTCGCGGCGACAGCAGCTGGCTGGTCAATCCCGTCCACTACCAGGTTCCGCAATACGTGTCCGACATGGTGACACTGATCGCACGCCTCAATCCCGTGGAATTGCACTGGGTCGGCACCTCCATGGGCGGCCTGATCGGCATGGGGCTCGCTGCGCTGCCTGACTCACCGATCCGGAAATTGGTGCTCAATGACGTCGGCCCGATCATCAAGGCAGAGGCCTTGAAGCGGATTGGCCAATACCTTGGCCAAGCCCCGCAATTTCCCGACTTTGCCAGTGCGGAACAGTACATACGCGCGGTCAGCGCACCATTTGGCCTGAAGACGGACGCGCAGTGGAAATTCCTGACCGACATCAGCATCAAGGCCACGAGCCAGGGCTTTAGCATGCACTATGACCCGGCGTTGGCGGTGCCATTCAAGGCGCAAGGTGCCGGAACGGCGGATGTGGATCTGTGGCCGCTTTACGAATCGATACGTTGCCCCGTGCTGGTCACGCGCGGTGCGCAGTCTGATTTGCTCTCGCCTGACACTCTTGCGCAAATGGCATTGCGCGGCCCGAAGGCGAACACCGTGGAAATACCGGACGTCGGCCATGCGCCGATGTTCATGGAAGACGACCAGGTTCGCGTCGTACAGGATTTTTTGTTGACTTAGAGAAGAGGAAACGCAAATGAAAGTCGAACGATTTCACATCGGGGCACGCTTGTCGGAAATGGCAATTCACCACGGCACCGTCTATCTTGCCGGGCAGATCGCAGAAGATACGAGCCAAGACATGGAGGGCCAAACTCGCCAGGTACTGGGCGCCATAGACAAGCTCCTCACCGAAGCCGGAACCGACAAGACGCGCATCCTGATGGCGCAGATTTTCGTATCCGACATGCGCTTGTTTGCCGACATGAACAAGGTATGGGATGGCTGGGTCGTTTCCGGACAGACTCCGCCGCGCGCCACCGTTGAAGCCAAGCTTGCCACCCCAAAGCATCTGGTGGAAATTGTGGTGACCGCGGCGCAAAAATGACTTCGCAATACCATCAGGCCCGAGACTCTTGCGCCACAATCCTTTCGGGCCTGATGGCTCCGTCAATGGCTTGCACCAAGCCTGTCAGGGCACTCTCCTCGTCGTAAATCCGGTACAAGCCTTCAGTCGACAACCCAAGCGAGTGCATTGCCAATCGCTGGCCGAGCCGCAGACGCGCTGCCTGGGTCGCATCAACGTCGACGCGCGGCAAATGCCCGATGAGTGCGTCTATCGGGCGCAACAGCGCGTCGCGCTCCGCAATCCCGAGCCCTTCTATTTTTGACAGCGAGACAGCTTCTTCAATGCCGAACAGACCGGTGCGCAAGCGCCTCAATGCGATCAAGTGAGCGCCGCAGCCGAGCATTTCACCTATGTCTTCGGCAAGAGTACGCACGTAGGTGCCCTTGCTGCATGCAACGCGGAATACCGCGACCGCTCCTTCCAGGGAGACGAGTTCAAGGGCATGGATCATCACGCGCCTCGCGGCACGATCAAGGGTTACGCCTGCCCGGGCGTATTCATACAGCGGTTTTCCGTCGCGCTTCAAGGCTGAATACATCGGCGGTACCTGGTCGATTGCGCCGCGAAAATGCGCAAATGCGGCAACGATTCTCGCAGCATCTGCATTCACGGGGCGCATCGCCAGAACGTCGCCTTCCGGGTCTCCGGTCGTCGTTGTGATGCCCAGACGCATGGTGGCCAAATAGGTCTTGTCGGCGTCAATCAGGTGCCCGCTGAATTTCGTGGCTTCGCCCAAGGCAACCGGGAGCAAGCCGGTGGCAAACGGATCGAGCGTACCGGTGTGGCCGGCCTTGTCGGCGTTGTACAAGCGCTTGAGCGCGCCCAACACGCCGTTCGAGGTGATGCCTGCCGGCTTGTCGATGAACAGGACGCCGTTTACGCGACGGCGCGGCGGGCGACGGGCTGTCTGCATGGCCGCTAAGGGACTCGCGGTCAGTCCTTGGCGCGCACCGAATTGGCCTGATCAATCAGCGCCGAAAGCGTGATGCCGCGTTCGAGGCTTTCATCATGGCGAAACCGTAGCTGCGGAATTTGATGGATCTTGATGCGCTTACCGAGCTCGGAGCGCAAAAACCCCGCCGCCTTGCCCAAGCCAAACAAGGTGTCTTCGACACTCACGCGCCCGTCGAGCAGAGTGAAATAGACGTTGGCATGAGCATAGTCCGGCGTTACCTCCACGGCAGTGAGCGTAATCATGCCGACACGCGGATCCTTGAGTTCGGTGCGTATGATCTCTGACAGGTCACGCTGGATCTGGTCGTTGACCCGCTCCGAGCGCGCGAAGCCGCGTGTCTGGTGGCGCATGGCGTGATGTACCTAAGCCGTCCGGGCCTCAGGCCAGAACGCGCGCGACCTCGGTAACCTCGAAAACTTCGAGCTGATCGCCGATTTGCAGGTCATTGTTGTTCTTCAGAGACAGACCGCATTCAAACCCGGCCTTGACTTCCCGTACGTCGTCCTTGAAACGTTTGAGCGAATCGAGCTCGCCAGTCCAGATGACGACATTGTCGCGCAGCAGGCGCGCCGAGGCCGAACGCTTGACCACGCCGTCGAGCACGTAGCAACCCGCCACCGCCCCCACTTTCGGGATGCGGTAAACCTGACGGATATCGACCATGCCGATGATTTCTTCCTTCTTGTCCGGCGACAACATACCCGACATGGCCGCCTTGATCTCGTCTACCGCGTCATAAATGATGTTGTAGTAGCGGATGTCGATACCGTTGTTCTCGGCCAGCTTGCGCGACCCTGCATCGGCACGCGTGTTGAAACCGATGATCACCGCCTTGGAGGCAATTGCAAGGTTGACGTCTGACTCGGAGATTCCACCGACTGCGGCATGCACCACCTGCACCCTGACCTCGCCGGTAGACAGTTTCTGCATGGCATGGACAATCGCTTCCTGCGAGCCCTGCACGTCTGCCTTGATGATGAGCGCGAGAGTCTTGACGCCTTCCATGTTCTCGAACATGTTCTCGAGCTTGGCTGCGGACTGCCGTGCCAGCTTGACGTCGCGGAACTTGCCCTGCCTGAACAAGGCGATCTCGCGCGCCTTGCGTTCGTCGGCGATCGACATCATTTCTTCGCCGGCGGCTGGCACATCGGACAATCCTTGCACCTCGACCGGAATCGACGGGCCTGCCTCGTTGATGGGTTTGCCAGTTTCATCGAGCATGGCCCGTACTTTGCCGTAAACGGCACCGGCCAGAATCATGTCGCCACGCCGCAATGTGCCGGACTGCACCAACAAGGTTGCCACCGGGCCCTTGCCTTTGTCGAGGCGGGATTCAATCACCAGGCCTTTTGCCGGAGCATCCCGCATGGCCATCAACTCAAGCACCTCGGCCTGCAACAGGACCGCATCGAGCAGGGCGTCAATGCCCTGACCGGTGCGGGCTGAAACCGGAACAAACTGTGCGTCGCCGCCGTAGGCTTCAGGAATGACCTGCTCAGACACCAGTTCCTGCGTCACCCGTTCCGGGTTGGCTTCGGGTTTGTCAATCTTGTTGATAGCCACCACGATCGGCACCCCTGCGGCTTTGGCGTGGGCAATCGCTTCTTTGGTCTGCGGCATGACGCCGTCATCCGCGGCCACCACCAAAATCACGATGTCGGTTGCCTTGGCGCCGCGCGCCCGCATGGCGGTAAACGCCTCGTGCCCAGGGGTATCCAGAAAGGTGATCATGCCCTTGGTCGTCTCGACGTGATACGCGCCGATGTGCTGGGTAATGCCACCCGCTTCACCTGCTGCCACTTTGGCGCGACGAATGTAGTCGAGCAACGACGTCTTGCCATGATCAACGTGGCCCATCACGGTCACCACCGGGGCACGCGGCACCAGGGCTGCCTGTGCGTGCGGCTCCTCTTCGGTCAGGAAAGCCTCGGGATCGTCGAGTTTGGCGGCGATGGCCTGGTGCCCCATTTCCTCAACAACGATCATCGCGGTTTCCTGGTCAAGCACCTGGTTGATGGTAACCATTTGCCCCATTTTCATCAGGGTCTTGATGACCTCGGCCGCTTTCACCGACATCTTGTGCGCGAGTTCGCCGACGCTGATGGTTTCCGCGACGTGCACTTCACGCACTACCGGCTCTGAAGGCGCCAAAAATGCAGGCGAGTCATCGCGTTGCGCATGGCGATTGCGCCCCTGCTTGGGCCCACCACGCCAACCGGATGCTCCACCGGCATCGCCACGGGTTTTTATTGCACGCTTCTTCGCTGCATCATCTCCCTGCCAGGCAACTGCGCCAAGAACCGCCTGTGTCTTTGCCGGCTTCTTGGCCAGTTTTTTGTCTGCCTCACCTGGCTTCGCAGCCGGCTTGTGCAGCGTACCCTCCTTGACCTGCTCCGCGGCCTGCTTCGCCTGTACCGCGTTTTGCTCGCGCTGCGCCGCGTCGGCGCGCTCACGCGCCTGGCGCGCAGCAAGGTCTGCCGCCTGACGCTCGCGCAATGCAGCGTGGCGCCGTGACTCTTCTTCACGAATGCGCCGCTGCGATTCGTCAATCACCGAAACCGGGCGTGTCACGACAGGTTCCGGAGTGTCGGCGATCGCCACAGGCGCTTCCTCGACAATCTGCTCTACAACCGGTTCCGGTTCAGGCGCCGGAGGTGGCGGTGGCGGTGGCGGAGCGACTTCAACTGGTGCCACCACCTCGACTTCGGCCACCGGCTCTTCGATGGCCGGCGCGGCTTCCGCCTGCGCATCGCGTTGAATCAACACGCGCTTCTTGCGTACTTCGACTTGAATGGTGCGTGCCTTGCCGGTCGAATCGGCCTGACGAATTTCGCTCGTCGACTTGCGCGTCAGTGTGATTTTTTTCTTGTCGGTAGCTGCGGCGCCGTGGCTCTTGCGAAGGTATTCGAGCAACCGCGACTTGTCCTGTTCGCTCACTGCATCGCCAGCCTCCGCCTTGTCGACGCCGGCCGTGCGCAACTGGTCAACAAGCAGATTGACCGGCATCTTGAGTTCTTCAGCGAGTTTGGCAACAGTAGTGGTGGCCATAGGATTGTCTTTCTTGCGTGGTGATTAGGGGGAATAACGCCAACAGCCCGACGCGCAATGCGCGTCAGGCGTTTTCCTCCACAAACCAGTGTTCACGCGCTTTCATGATCAATGCCTTAGCGGCATCCTCGTTCATCGGATCAATTTCCACCAGTTCATCGACCGCCAGCTCGGCGAGCTCCTCGCGAGACTTGATGCCGGCCTTCGCAAGTTTGGCCGCCAAATCGCGATTCATGCCTTCCAGGTTGAGCAGATCGTCCGCCACGCCATCGAGCGACTCCTCGGAGGCAATCGCAGCGGTCAAGAGCGCGTTACGGGCGCGATTGCGCAATTCATTGACCGTCTCTTCGTCAAACGACTCAATCTCGAGCATTTCATTGATCGGTACATACGCCACTTCCTCAAGGGTTGAGAACCCTTCCTCAATCAGGATGTTGGCGACCTCCTCGTCGACGTCAAGCTTCTCTATGAACATGGCCCGCGTGTTGGCAGTTTCAGCTTCGTGCTTCTGCTGGGATTGTTCCACCGTCATCAGGTTGATTTCCCATCCGGTCAGTTCCGAAGCGAGCCGGACGTTCTGACCGCCGCGCCCGATGGCAATGGCGAGGTTTTCCTCATCCACCACGACGTCCATGCTGTGGCGCTCTTCATCCACAACGATCGACGAAACCTGGGCGGGAGCCAATGCGCCAATGACGAACTGTGCCGGGTCGGCCGACCAGATAATGATGTCGACACGTTCGCCAGCCAGTTCGTTGGTCACGGCCTGGACACGCGAACCGCGCATGCCCACGCAGGTACCGATGGGATCTATGCGCTTATCATTGCTGAAAACGGCAATCTTGGCCCGCACCCCGGGATCGCGTGCGGCAGATTTGATTTCCAATAACCCTTCTTCAATTTCGGGCACCTCGAGCTCAAACAAGGCCTTGATGAACTCCGGCGAAGTGCGCGACACCACCACAGCCGGTCCGCGCTGCAGCCGGTCGATTTTGTGTATGAAAGCGCGAATCCGGTCTCCGACGCGAAACGTTTCACGAGGAATCATCTGGTCGCGCGGCAAAGCCGCTTCGACTCTTCCGGATTCGATCAGGACGCGATGGTTTTCGACGCGCTTGACCGTGCCGTTGATCAGTTTTTCATTGCGCTCGAGAAAATCGTTGAGGATCTGGTCGCGCTCTGCATCACGGATTTTTTGCAGGATCGTCTGCTTGGCCGCCTGCGCCCCGATGCGCCCAAACTCGATCGGCTCGAGCTCTTCTTCGATGTAATCACCGATCTGCACGTCTGGATCTTCGTCGCGAGCATCGGTGACGCCGATCTGGTTGTCTTCATTTTCGAGATCAGGTTCGTAGACCACTTGCCAGCGCCGGAACGCCTCGTGATCACCGGTTTCACGGTCGATTTGTACGCGTACGTCAGCCTCGCCCTTGAAGCGCTTCTTCGAAGCGGACGCGATCGCCTGCTCGAGGGCCTGGAACACGACGTCCTTGCTGACATTCTTTTCGCGCGCCAGCGCGTCGGCCAGCAACAAAATTTCCCTGCTCATCCCAATACTCCTAGAACTTGACAACCGGCACCAGGCGCGCCTTGTCGATTTGCGCCCAGTCCAGTTCTACCCAAATGCCGTCGACCATAATCGCCGGCTTTCCACTTACCTGCCCGACTACACCCTGAAAATTCTTGCGAACCCCATGAACACCGCCCAACGGGGACCTCAACTTCACCATCGCTTCCGATCCGGCGAAGCGCTCAAAATCAGCGAATTTCTTGAGGGGCCGATCCAGGCCCGGGGAAGATACTTCAAGCCTGTCGTAATCGATGTTTTCGACCGTAAACAGGTAGGTCAATTGCCGGCTTACTTTCTCGCAATCGCCAACACCGATCATGGCACCCATTTTTTTCCGCGGCGGCAGTGCGGCTACCGCATCCCGGGTCAAGTCAATGAAGACCCGGATCAGTTTGCCTCGATTGGATCTCTCGATGTCGACCAATTCATAACCGAGGCCGGTCACGGTAGTTTCGATCAAGCCAGCAAAATCCATTTCCGCCGCCACAAACAAAAAATGGGCGAACCGCCCATTTACAAAAACTTGCCCGCCTTTCCGAACCATCCGGAGCCGCGAACTGATCAATTCTTCAAGAAGAACCGCCTAAGCCTTTGGAATATAGCATATTTTTCAGAGAATTACTACATCCCGCTGCAATTAACCGACGTCGCCGCCACCTGATTCAGGCATGATTTTCAGCTTGGAACGGCGATGGCTGATGATCGGCATTTTTTTGGGCGGAGGGGCGCGCTCCTCTTCGCGGCGCGCACCGCGCGCAACCCGACGACCATCGAGCGTCATTGAGCCGGGATCAAGCTTGGCACGACCTCCGCGCCCTGCTTTTTTTGACGCGGGCCCCCGCCCCCTGCCCTGCTTTTCGTTCATCAAGGAAGGCGCGCCATTGCCGCGCCCACCGGCAAGCCGACCCTTGCCACGCCGTCTGCGTTCCGAAGGGTCCGATTCCGGCTTGGCAGCGGCGCTACTGTCATTGGCGGGCCCCCGGGTACGGCCAGTGCGCTTGCGAGCCCGCTTACCAGCCACATTGCCGTCTGCGGCCCTGATGCCGACCTGCGGCCGTCGAGGTCCTGCAGCGTCTGTACTCGGTGCCACGGCCGGCGCACCGCGCAATAATTCCTTGAGTTCATCAGGGGTTGCCGGCCGGCATTGGCCACGCCCCAACATGCGCGGCAGCGAAATCGGGCCGAATCGTGTGCGAATCAAGCGGCTCACCGTCACGCCGACGGCTTCAAACATGCGCCGCACCTCGCGATTGCGGCCTTCACGAATCATGACACGATACCAGCGATTGATGCCAGCGCCCTCGTCCGAAAACTCGCCCTCCTCAAGCTTCATGAAGCGGGCTGGCCCATCATCAAGCTCGATACCGTCGAGCAGATTGTCCGCCTGCTCGTCGGTCAGTTCGCCGATCACTCGAACCGAGTATTCACGCTCAACTTCATACTTCGGGTGCATGAGTCGATTCGCCAGATCTCCCGAGTTGGTCAGAATCAGCAAACCTTCGGTGTTGTAGTCGAGCCGACCTACCGCAAGCCATTTGCCTGATTCCGGCGGCGGCACCTGTGCAAACACGCTGGTGCGCCCTTCGGGGTCGTCGTGGCTGACAATCTCTCCAGCCGGCTTGTGATAAATCAATACCTCCGGTGTTTCCCGTCCTGTGCGAATCTTCACCTGCTTGCCGTCGACACGCACCACGTCCTTGCGGGTAATGCGTGTGCCAATCCCGGCGATCTTGCCGTTGACGCTGACGCGCCCGGAAGCAATCGCGTCCTCCATGTCGCGACGCGAACCGAGCCCGGCCTCGGCAAGGAGCTTTTGCAATTTGAAATCAACCCCGGCGGCATCCGGCGGTACATCAGGCGGACGCGCCGCACTGGACGCCTCGGGGCGCCGTCGTCCACCACGCACGCCTGCCGGTGGTCCGGCCGGCGTACTCTGGCCCGGTTCGACAACTGGTTTGACGCCACGCCCTCCCCGCCCACGCTTGCGCTGCCTGCGGCGCTTTGGCTGCCCTTCGGCTGCCCCCGGATTCACAGTGCCCGGTTGCGCGCCACCGGCATCTGCGTCCGTCGATGGTGCCGCGCTGGCGGCGGCAACCGGCGTGTTTGCGGTATTACCGGGTTCCGACGGAACGTCATTCACATCAGACTGCATCGGCGAGATCCATTACTTTGTCCATTTGTTCGAGTGGTGGCAGCTGTTCCAGCGACACCAGCCCAAGATCATCCAAAAATACTCTCGTCGTGGCAAACAAGGCAGGCCGGCCCGGACCGTCGCGATGTCCGATCGCATCAATCCAGCCGCGGTCTTCCAGCGTTTTGATAATCTGCGGAGAAACTGCCACGCCGCGGATTTCCTCAATGTCGCCGCGCGTGACTGGCTGTCGATACGCAATGATCGCAAGGGTTTCAAGCACTGCGCGAGAGTACTTGGGTGCTTTGTCAGGATTCAGGCGCGCAAGATATTCGCTGTATTCGGGGCGCGTGTGAAAGCGCCATCCGGTTGACGACGCGACAAGTTCTACCGGGCGATCCTTCCATTCGGCACGCATCTCTTCGAGCAAGGCACGAATCGTATCGGCGCCGACCTGGTCGTCGAACAGCCGGCGCAATTCGTTCAACGGAAGCGGGGAACTGCTCGAAAGCAGGGCCGCCTCTAGAATTTTCTTTGCTTCGATTGTATTCACAAACGCAAGGGGGCTTTGCCTGCGAAGGAAAGCCGCGATAACAGCGTAATCAGATTCGGCAGCTAGGAGGTGTTGCGCCTGCGCCGGCCTCGGAAATGCTCGCGATGCAACGTTGCTTGAATAATTATTGCAGCGAGACTAAATTGGATTATATACCACCGTTTCATCCCTTCAGGCGAATCAAGGGGCTGATGAAAAATGCTTTTTGAAGCCGCCCCAGCAGGCATCGTAATCGGACTGCAGCAACGGGGTCTCCAAGGCAAATTGTGTGGGTCGACAGACCAATCTGGTCTCAAACATGAACGCCATCGACCCGTCAATCTTGTGGGGTTTCAGGTCCGCGACGCTGGCTTTCTCAAAGGTCGCAGCGTCGGGCCCATGGGCGCTCATGCAGTTATGCAGGCTGGCCCCCCCTGGGGTAAACCCTTCGGCCTTGGCGTCGTAGGTGCCGTAGATCAGGCCCATGAACTCGTTCATGTAGTTGCGGTGAAACCAAGGTGGCCGAAATGTATTTTCGGCCACCATCCAGCGTGGCGGAAAGATTACAAAGTCGATGTTTGCGGTTCCGGGTGTATCGGTCGGACTTGTCAGTACTGTAAATATCGACGGATCAGGGTGATCGAAGCTCACGGTTCCCAGCACCATGAAATTGGCCAGGTCGTATTTATACGGCGCGTAGTTGCCATGCCAGGCGACCACGTCCAGCGGCGAGTGCCCCAGGTTACAACTCCACAGATTCCCCTGAAACTTCGCAACTAGCTGAACCGGTCCGTCAATCTCTTCAAATGCAGCCACAGGGGTCAGGAAATCGCGCGCATTAGCCAAGCCGTTTGACCCAATCGGGCCGAGATCCGGCAGCCGCAACAGCGCACCATAGTTCTCGCAAATATAGCCACGCACCGGACCGTCGACAAGGGAAACGTTGAACTTGATGCCGCGCGGAATGACGCAAATTTCGCCTGGCGATATTTCCATCCTTCCCATTTCGCTGAACAAGTCGAGCCGGCCCTGCTGCGGAACAATCAGCATTTCGCCATCCGCGTTGTAAAAATAGCGGCGTGTCATGGAGCGATTGGCGAGATATACGTGGATCGCGTATCCGCTTCCGGCCGAGACGTCGCCACCCCCGCCCATTGTGGTGAGCCCGTCAATGAAATCGATCGGTCGGTCGGGAATGGGCAAGGGGTTCCAGCGCAATCGGTTGGGTGGGGCATCAACCTCGTTGAACGGTGCCGATCGCAGCAAGCCGTTGTCGACGCGCACCATCGCCGCCTGCATTGCCGACGGGCGCATGCGGTAGGTCCAGGTGCGGCGGTTCTGGGAGCGCGGTGCCGTAAACGGGGTGCCGCTGATGCCTTCCGCATACAAGCCGCGCGGAGCACGCTGCGGGGAATTGCGCCCCTGAGGCAAGGTGTCGGGCAGCGCTTCTGAAGCGAATTCATTGCCAAAACCCGACTGATACTGCAACTGCTCGATCTTCCCTGCCGATGCGTTCACATTCTCTCCAAGCGCAAATGTCAATGCCGGCATTGTTATGCGTACCGCGTGAATGCGCAAGCTCTTGATGCCGCGCGTCGAGATTCAGGCCTCAGCGCGCCAGCCGCGGCGTTGCGTAGGCGCCCAATTCGCTTCCAACTCCGCCCGAATTGGGAACCACGCAACCGGCCTTCATGCTCGCCTGCACATAGCTGCCGCCGCCTGCAGACGCCAGGTCAATGCGCAGACAGGCAAATGCCGTGATGGCGTCAGCCGCGTGACCTCCGACATTCTCGACGACGGGCACAATCACCGTTTCACATGCCTTGGTGCCGCGGGCGCTGCAGGCATCGGCGTCCGCGTAAACGGATTCGTCAACCGCCGGCTGCAGCCAGATGGCCTCGCCGGCCTTGAGCAATGCTGGATTCTTGTCAGCCAGCAGCGATCGCATTGTCGCAACATCCCCGGCGTCAGTACCGAATGAACTCCAGTTGCCTGACGCGCACGTCGCATAACTGTAGTCCGGTCCGATCCTGAACACGTAGGGCTTGCCGGTTAACGGATCAACCTTGGGCGATGGAGGAGCGGCTGTCGAGTCCCAATAAGTGCGATACAGGCAGGCGGACACTGCCAGCGGGAACAAGACGCCGCTGCCAACCATACCAGGAGGCGCCACTGCAGCAACCGCCGTGGCTTTGACCGGCACCGATCTGATCCCGAGAATGCGGGCAAAGAACAGCTCGACTGGTCCGCCGTTTTGTCCTTCTTCCCTCGCAATTGTCACCATCACGGCAGGCACCTCGCCTGGGCCGGGAATGGCCGGGGGCGCCTGTACTGCGTCGGTCGCACCGCTCAGATTCCAGTATCCGTATTCCACCACCCCATCGCGCAATGCCACTTGAGTCGACTTGTTGAGCTCGATAGCTTCCGTGGCCGCCTGGGATGCGGCACCCCAGTCGGGAGCCGGGCCGGCACGATACAAAGACCCAGCGCCGGAAAGCGCCGCAGCGTCGGCGGCATTCTGCAACTCATTGCGCACCAGGAATCCGTAACTCAGGTCGACCGCAAGCGCACACAGCCCCATCATGACCGACAGCATCAATGCGACCATCACCGCAATCGCGCCACGCTGCATGCGCCGGCCGACAATAATCGGCGCCCCCACCTTGCCGGATGACGCCGACTGCATGCCGCCGGACAACACAACATTGCGAAGCGGGCTACTCATTTTTCATGGTCGAAGTGGCGGTCAGGTGAATCGGCCCTGTCAGGGTGGTCAGCAGGCCCACCATACCAAATCCGCTGTACGCGTAAGTAACCGTCACGCTCAGCGGCGTGGAAAATACCGGATCGGCTGATTGTTCGACCACCACAACTGGCACCACGGCAGTTCCAAGGCTGATCAGAGCATTTGCGGAATAATTAAGCGCGACAGCCTGAATCTCGGCCTCGGTCAACTTCGGAGACTTCAGGACGATACCGGCGCGCGCGCCTTCCCGGCTGGCGTTGGTGATGATGGTCTGGTCGTACAGCATCAAGCTGACCTCGACCACTCCCAGAATCAGCGTCAACAACAGGGGCAACACCAGCGCGAACTCTACGGCAACAACGCCCTGCTCGGGATTTGCAAGCGCCCGCACGCGAGTGTGTTCCGGGTTACTGAGCCATCCCATGGATCTATCCCCCGGCGCCAACCATTTTCAAGGTTCTGAAAAGCGCAATCAGCGCCGGCCCGAGAAGGACCACCATCAAACCCGGAAAAATGCAAAAGATCATCGGAAACAGCAATTTGACCGGCACCTTCGCCGCCTGCTCTTCGGCGCGTTGGCGTCTCTTGGTGCGAAATGTGTCGGAATGAATCCGTATCGACTCCGCCACGCTGGTACCGAACCGCTCAACCTGGATCAGCATCGACACCAGTGCGTCCACATCGGGCAACCCTACCCGCATGGCGAGATTCTTGAAGGCCCGCTCCCGTGAAGATCCGGCACGCAATTCGAGGCTGACTAAATGCAGTTCTTCATAAAGTGGCTCGCAACTGATTCGGATTTCCTTCTCAACCCGAGAAATCGCGGCATCAAGGCCCAAACCCGCCTCAACGCACATTCTGATCATGTCGAGTGCATCCGGAAAATGTTCACTCAGGTCACGCTGCCTGCGTCGAATCATTTGCCTCACCCATATATAGGGAAGGTAGTAGCCCGCAATTGCGAAAAACACCAGCGATGGCAGCAGAAAATCCGCTCCGGGTTGACGACGCATCAACCAGTAGATCAGGCCAAAAGTAATCGGCAGACCGAGGCCGAGCAAGATTCGGACTCCGCCATAGAACAGTGCCGCGTTGGTGCCGCGCATCCCTGCGTTGAGCAAATGGATCCGTACTGGTGAGCCGTCCAGGCTGGCGTCCCGCGTTGACCATGCACCAATTGCCGAAACAACGCGGCGCAGCAAGTCACGAATCGTGACGGATTCACGCGTGTCCGACTCGACCACGCGATGTTCCGATACCAACGCAATGCGACGCGTTTCGCCACGGGAAGAAAAGATGCGCAATACCGCGTAGGAGCCCAAGCTGAAGACAAGAAATACGCCGCCAAGAATTGCGATTTGCGTGATGGTCATGTCGTAGCGTTCAGACGCGAATCTTTATGATGCGCCACATCCAGAGCAGGCCCATACTTTGCAACGCCAAAGCGCTCACCACCATGTTGATGCCGACCGGATCGGTCCAGAGCACCATCAGGAATTTCGGATTGATCGCCGCGATAGCGCCGGCGATAATGAAGGGCATCAGTCCCAAAATCCAGGCTGACAGCCGTCCTTCGGCCGACATCACCCGAATCGAGCCTCTCAATTCAATGCGCTGTCGCACCAAGGCCGCAATTGAAAGCAGCAATTCGGCGAGATTGCCGCCTGTTTCCCGCTGGATCCGCACAGCAACCACGAAATAGCGCAAATCCCCAATCCGGACTCGGGCCGCCAGATTCGCCAATGCGGACTCTTCGGAAAGCCCGAAATTGATCTCGTCAAACGTCTTTCGAAATTCGCTGGCAATCGGACTGGGGCCTTCCGAACCGACCACGCGCAGGGCGCTTGCAAGCGACCGCCCGGCCTGCATCGCATGCACCATCAAATGCAGCGCATCCGGAATCTGCGCTTCAATCAGCCCCATCCTCTTATTGCGCCGGCGCAGCAGGTTGCCGATCGGCAGCAACGCCGCGACCATGGCGCCGGCAATCAAGACCGGTGCCCCCTGCCGGGCAGCGCCGCCAACCAGCAACGCCGTCAATGGCAACAGCAAACTCCAGGCCGCAAAGCTCGACAGGCCTCCACTCGATCCGGCTTCGGCAATCAATCGACGCAGTGCCGCAATGCCGGGCAACCGCCGCTCAATCGCTTCGGCCCACTGATTCCAGCGCGAATGCTGCGGAGAAGCAAGCTTTGCGTCGACGAATAGCGGCGTACCTGCCGCTGAACGGATTCTTCGACTGATGCGTTGCGGCTCGACGCCGCGCGTATCACGCCAAAATCGCGAAATGGCCCAGAACAGGCAAGCCAGGGCGAGCGCTGCAAGTCCGACAAACACGTAAAAATCCGTACCCATCGTTGCCACTACTTCCGGTCGTACCCGGGATCGAACAGATGGTTCGGCAATGTGACGCCGCGTACTCGCAATCGTTCGCAAAATGCAGGACGGATTCCGGTAGCGCGAAAATGCCCTTCAACAGTTCCGTCCGGAGCGACGCCGGTTTGCGCAAACATGAAAATTTCCTGCATCAGGATCACGTCCCCCTCCATGCCGGTAATTTCCTGAATGCTGACAACCTTGCGCCGGCCATCGCTCAATCGGGCGGTCTGAATCACCACGGAAATCGCCGCGACCACCAGTTGTCGGAACGCCTGCTGCGGTACGGTCATACCCGACATGCCCACCATGTTTTCAAGACGCAGCAGAGCGTCATGCGGAGCATTGGCGTGGATGGTCGTCATCGAACCCTCATGCCCGGTGTTCATCGCCTGCAGCATGTCGATGACTTCCGCGCCACGCACCTCACCCACGATGATCCGGTCGGGCCGCATCCGCAGCGCATTTCGAACCAGCGCACGCTGGGTTACCTCCCCCTGCCCTTCGATATTGGCAACGCGCGTCTCCAGCCGAACCACATGCGGCTGTCGCAACCGAAGTTCCGCCGCGTCCTCAATCGTGACGACGCGCTCCGACGCCGGAATCGACCCGGACAACACGTTTAGAAATGTTGTCTTGCCGGAACCGGTTCCGCCCGAAATCAGGACACTGGTTCGTGACTTGACCAGGCCCTCAACAACTTCAGCCATCGCGCTGTCCAGCGTCCCGGTATCGATCAGATCCTGCATCGTCAGCTGCCGCGCCGGAAAGCGGCGGATCGACAACATCGGACCATCAAGCGCCAAAGGCGGAATTACCGCATTGACGCGTGAGCCATCCGGCAGCCGGGCATCGACCATCGGGCTCGATTCATCAACTCTGCGACCAACGCGCGAGACAATTCGCTCGATGATCTTCATCAAGTGCGCATTGTCGTTGAACCTGAGGTCGGTAGCCTCAAGCCGCCCGCGGCGCTCCACAAATATCTGTGATGCCCCATTGACCAGAATGTCTGACACCGAGGGATCCGCCAACAGCGGTTCGATCGGACCGAGACCGGTGACCTCATTCTGGATATCAATGACGATCTGGTTGCGCTCGGCGTCGTTGAGGGCGTAGGGTTCCTCTGTGAGCAAGTCCTCGATAACGCCCTTGAGCTGCTTTCGCACCAGCCCGGGAGCAGTCGACTCAAGCGCGCCGACGTCAATCCGGCTCAGCAGCTTTTCGTGAAGTTTGGTTTTGAGGGTGGCGCGTCCGGTGTCAGGACGTACCGCCGCAAACCTGGGTGCCGCACGTTTCCAGGCTCGAGTCCCGCTTGCGCCAATCGAGTCCCGAAGTGACATGACGCTTCCTTTCTGTTGCCGGCTCAGGCACGCCGAAGCAGGCGCCGAAACCAGTGGTCCTGATCGGCCACGACCCCGACGAGGTCATCGGCGATATCCCGCACCGCCCGCGATACCGGACTGGCGGGAGCCAGCTTGACAATCGACATGCCCTGGTTTACCGATGCCGATGCATTCAGATAATCATTCGGGATCGTCTTGTAAAAATCAATGCCAAGACCTTTTTCGATCGGTTTGAGCGGGGCGTCTTCCTTTTTGTCGGACCGATTCACGATGAAATGCAGCTTGCTTTCGGAATATCCGAGCTGCTTGAAAGTCCGCAGCATGGTGCCGGCATCGCGCATGTCAGGCACCATGGACTGCATGATCGGAAAAATCGCATCCGCCTGATCCAGGGCGCTTAGTGAAACCGCATCAATCGAGCGATCGATATCAAACAGCACGTAGTCGTAATTTGCCGCAGCCAGCGCCAACAAGCGCTCAATCTGATCCGGCCTGATTGCGGCCGCTTCCTCCGGATCCTCAGGAGCCGGCAGCAAGCTGTAGTTGGGCAGGATTCGCGAACAACTTGCCGCCAGCAGCGTGGCATCCATGCGCTCCGCTTGGCGCACTACCTCGGCAACCGAACCCGAAACGTTCCGGTCACTTAAAAAGAAGAAGGATGCGTCCCCGTACTGGAGGTCCAGGTCGATGAGAAGCACCCGCTTGTCGTGCTCCGCTGCCAGCGCGTATCCGATATTTGCCGCCAGGAAAGTAGCCCCGCTACCGCCTTTGCATGCCACAAAACCGAGTATCTTGCCTTTGCGGCCACCCGCATCGACATTCGGAATCCGGCTGCCGGCGCGCGCTATTGCACTCAAAACCTCCTCGGGAATCAAAGGAATCGACAACACTTCCCGTATGCCTGCGCGCATCGCGTCAAGCAGCAGCGACGCCTGCCGGTCCTCGGCGAGAAGGAAGATCGTCACAAACGGGAGGTGCTGGCTTAATCGCGCCACATCATCAAAGGCAGCGCCGGAATGGAGTGCGGCGCCATCCAGAATGATCAGGTCCGGTATCTCGGGAGCCGACGGCCCTGCTTCGCCGGAATTGCCGGCGGCGCGCGCTTCGCGCGGTGATCCTTTGGGATTCCCCAGTATCTGACTGACCCAATCGGAAAATGCCGTCACACGCACATTTTCCGGTTCGACGCGCAGCGGGGCCTTCTCCAGTACCAGGCGCATCGCCTCGGCCAAACGGTCGTTGCCGGAAACAACGGTGATTTTCATGCCGGCTGGCCCTCGATATGCATCAGCGAACTGGTCTGCATTTTCAGCGTGAAGTCGCCGGGACGGCGGGAGCGGCAGTGCTTCCCCCCGCGCCGGTGCCAACACCGATCGTAAAGACGTTCGAGGCCGGCGCCGGCACCTCGAAGCTTCTGATATAGCGATCGATCGAGGCCTTTGCCGCCGGGCCATTGAGGCCTTGCACCGTTGGCAGGGTGAGTGCCGCCTGCGGGTGCAGCACTTGCTGGTCAAATGCCGCACGGACCGAGCGCCCGTCCGTCTGCTCAGTGTGGAATCTGGACGATTCGCACCCTACACAAGCCAGCACCATCGCAAGCAGTAAAGCATGATAGCGGGGCAAACGGCGCCTGCCTTGAATCATCATCGCAACTCCTTTGGTGTTTCGGTGGTACCCGGCTTGACCGCATCGGTGCCGGACTGACCCTGGCTTTGGCTTGAGGGAGTGGACTTGACGGCTGGCGCCTTGCCCTCAATTTTCCCTTCCAGCAGGAATTCGGTGCGTGTCGGAGCGACAAAATTATCAGTCGGCAATTCCGGAAGCGCGCTCAATGGCTTGACCAGACGGGGCGTAACAATGATCAGCAATTCACTGACATCGTTCTGAAACTCGCTGCTGCGAAACAGTGCCCCCAGCACCGGCACATCTCCCAGGCCCGGAAACCGCCTGATGGTTTCGGTGACGTTATTTTTTACCAGACCGCCGATCGCGAAGCTCTGGCCGTCAAGCAATTGCACGGTAGTCGAGGCGCGCCGTGTGGTGATCGACGGCAGCACGCTGGTCGTGCCGTTGGTACTGGTGAACGGCACACCGATCTGTGACAGTTCCGATACTTCCGGAGTCACGCGAAGGTTGATCAGTCCCCCTTCAAGCACGGTTGGCGTAAACCTGAGACCAACGCCAAACTCCTTTTCCTCAAGGGTAATGCTGGTGCCGGTACCACTCGCCTGCGGAACCGGAATGAATATCTTGCCACCTGCGAGAAACGTGCCTTCCTGCCCGCTCACCGCCATGATGGTCGGCTCCGCAAGGATCTTCACCAAGCCGTTCCTGATCTCCGCATCGATTGAAATTGATCTGGCGCCGCGCGTAATTGACGCCACGCCAGAGGCTCCCGAAAGCAACTGGGTCAGCAAGCCATACCTGAAGCTGCCGCCTCCCACGGTGGAGCCGTCGAACCTGGCGCCCAGTCGGTCCATGACCGTCTTGGCTACCTCGGCAATCTTGACCTCCAGCATGACTTGCGTCGCATTGGAAGTACCGAGCATGTTGATCACCTTGCGCCCGCCAAATTGCTCTGCAAGAAATACTGCGCGATGGACCTTGACCGAGTCCGACACCATCCCGGTCAACACCAGCGAGTCGCCAGCAGCGGACACCACAATTCCCTTCTCATTGGGCATGACCCGGCGCAGCGTATCCTGCAGGCCCGCGGTATCGATGCTGACCGTAACCTCCATGATGGTCGTCTTGCCGCCCTTGCTCCACAAAAACACGTTGGTCGAACCGGATTGCTTGCCCAGCAAGTAGATTTCACGCGGCGTTATCAGAATCACGTCCAGCGTATCCGGATTTCCGACCGCAACCCGGATGATTTCGCTGTCCAGGCGCACGACGCTTGACTTCCCGCTCGCCAGTCGCAGTGGCGGCGCAATGTCGGCGTTGGATGAAGGTTCCACGACTCCGGTCGCGGCTTTTGCAGCGTCGGGATGAGGCTTGATGCCCAATTGCGCCAGTCCCGGACGAAGGCCCGAAGCCGGTCTCATGTTTGACGTGGGGCGCAGCTTGAGTTCGGATGGCGCACCGGGCAGTTCTGCCGCAGAGACCGGCATGCCGGCCAGGCATGCCGACAACAATCCAGCATTGCCAATCCGGGCGACCAGCGCTACGCACGCCGCCGCGCGCTGCTTGCCGCGCTGCTTGCAAGTGGCCGCGCTCATTCGCTGGTACTCATTTCCATCTTGCCGCGCGCCACACCGCGTATCACCTCAACGGTTTTTCGCGGCCTCGACGAGACCTCCGCTCCTGCACCCTGCCTTGCCGATGCACCCTTTCCGGTTTCCGGTTTGGCGGCTGCCTGCACCACCGGATCCTGTGCTTCGATCGCACCAATCAAATCGGGTACGCGGGTGCCGGGGGTGGTGACAAAATTCCGGTCGCCCTGATTGCGCAACACCAAGGAAAGGGTCCCGATGCTTCTGCCAAGATCAAGCTTTTCGGCTTGCGCCGGGGTCACTTCCAGGGTCACCGCATTCACTACTTTGGGCTTGGTTTCCTCGCGCCCGGCCTCTTGCGCCACTGCCAAAACCAAAATCTGCTCGAGCACAATCTTCGATACGGGTTTGGATTGCAGGTCGCGCGCGTTCATCACGACATCGACGTGATTGCCGGGAAGCGCGAAGCCGGCTACGCCGACAATTTCGTTGACTTTCACGGTCATTGCACGTTTGCCATTGGCAATCACTGCCGACAGGCCTCCTTTCGAACCGCTGGAGGCCAATTTCTCTTCCACTATCGGGACGCCGCGCTGGGCGCTGCTGATGATGACCCTCGCTTCGAGCAATTTTGGGTCGGAGAACGCGCCGCTCATGATCGACGCCTCGGGCCAATCAACAATCCTCAAATGCTCGGCGGCAAGGCGGGTTCCCGGGGGCAGGTCGCGGCTCGCCACGACGACTTTCGATACGGCCACGTTCCCCTGTCCCGATACCCACCTTGCAGCAACCAGAACGGCCGCCAGCCCGAGCGCGAGAGATGCAACCAGCATCAAAACTGCCCTAGTGTTCATTCCCGTGAAGCTTTCACAAAGTGATGTGTGGCCCCGGCAACCGGACGATCACACCGAAAACTGGAAACTTATTAAATCGTTTGTCACAATATAGAAGCCGGCTCCCGCCGCAATCGCCACGGCGTAGGGAATGCCGTGCCTTGGAGCATTAATCAACGCGTCGCCATCAATTTGCGCATGCGCCATGTAAGTCTGGCGCGAAGCAAGGGTTCCGACTCTCCGTGATATTGCCTCAGGACGCTGCCGGCACGCAAACCGCCATATGAGCGCCAGTATCCCACCCGCCACGACGGCATACAGTGTCGCCGCAACTACACCGTGCAAGCCCAGAAAAGCACCGACCATTCCCATCAACTTGACATCTCCTGCCGACATGCCACGCAGCAAATAGAGCGGCATCAGCATGCCTACCCCAACCGCCCAGCCACCCACCGCATCCCACCAGACCGCCTGGCCATGCTGCAGG
>CANJDH010000053.1 GCA_947473125.1 Burkholderiales bacterium | reverse complement strand
GAAGCCGGCAGCCACCGCCGCCACGGCGCCGCCGCTTGATCCGCCGGGGGTGAGCCCGGGATTCCACGGGTTGCGAGTTGCGCCAAACAACAGGTTGTCGGTGTGGCCCTGCATGGCGAACTCGGGGGTATTGCTTTTGCCGAAAATCACCGCGCCGGCGCGCCTGAGGCGCGCGACTGGCAGTTCGTCCAGCGCCGGCACGTAATCGGCAAACAGCCGGCTGCCCCAGGTGGCGCGCAAGCCGGCGACGGCGATGTTGTCCTTGACGCTCAGCGGAACGCCGTCGATGGGCGACGCCGGATTGCCTTGTGCGTAACGCAGCGTGCTGGCATGGGCCGCGTCGCGCGCCCCGGTTTGGTCGAGCGTCACGATGGCGTTGAGCGACGGGTTGTGCACGGCGATGCGTGTCAGCACTTGCTCGATCACTTCGTCTGGCGTAAACCTGCGTTCGCGGTAGCCGGCTGCAAGCGCGGTAGCCGGAAGGCGCCAGAGGTCGTTGGTGGGATGCATGAGGGGATGGGTGGTCACGAGCGCCCGACGTGAACAGCTGGCGCGCTCGGCCACGGGCGAAGGGCCGCTACGCCATGCGGCGGCATGGTGCCGCCATGGCCGATTGTAAGGTGACGCCTGTGCAGGGCCGGCGGCGCGCCAGAACAGCACGCCGGAGCCCATCGAACGGATGGGGGGTGGATCGCACATAAAATGGCGACCGACTCCTTGCCCGGCGCCGTCCATCGCGGCCGGCTCCCCCCTTGCGCGAATCGAAGCTTTGCCGTCGCTTCACGCCACCAACGAAAGGCACCAACCATGATCATCAGCGGCCTGTTTCATGTCGCCATCAAAACCAATGACCTCAATGCGACGCGCGCGTTCTATTGCGCCGTGCTCGGCCTCAAGGAGGTGTTTCGCCCTGATTTTGGCTACCCGGGCGCCTGGATCAGCTGCCCCCTGCCCGGTGGCCAGGCCATCATCCATGTCTATGCGGGCGGGCCGGCGCTGGGGGCTGACGGCCGCGCCCCGGTGGGGTCGGGGGCGATCGACCACATTTCCATCAGCTGCGCCGGTTACCACCAGTTCCGCGCGCGCTTTCGCGAGAGCGGCCTGGACTTTCGGGAATTCCTGGTTCCCGGCACCACCCTGTGGCAGCTGTTTGTCTATGACCCGAGCGGTGTCCAGTTCGAGCTGACCTTCGAAGGCAGCGCCGAAGACGGGGCCCCTCCCGACATGTCGCCGGGACGTGCCTACGTGGCAGGGAGCAGCTTTTTCAATCCTGCGGCCTATCCGGCGCTGCCTGCGCCGCAACAGGCCTGACTCGCGTCGGTCGATCAGCCGCCCACGCCGCCGCGACGCGATGCGCGCGCCGCCGCACGGCGGCCGCGCGGCCTATTGCAGTGCCGCTTGCACGGCGCGCATGGCCATCACGGTGACCAGGTGCGCCCGGTGGTCGGCTTGCGCATGGATGTCCGAACTGAGCCCTTCTTCGGGAATCGTGATGCCGGCGATCGCATCGGATGCGAAATTCGCGGCCAATGCCCGCTCCATCTCCGGCACCCGAAACACCACCGGACCGGCGCCGGTGACGGCCACGCGCACACCACCCGCAAACTCAGCCACGAACACACCGACGATGGCATAACGTGACGCCGGGTTTCTGAACTTCGCGTACGCCGCACGCGCCGGTACCGGAAAGCTCACGGCGGTGATGATTTCGCCCGCCGCGAGCGCTGTTTCGAACATGCCGGTGAAAAAATCGTCGGCTGCGAGGCGGCGGCGATTGGTGACGATGGTGGCACCGAGCGCCAACAGCCCGGCCGGATAATCAGCGGCAGGATCATTGTTGGCCACCGAGCCGCCGATCGTGCCCATGTTGCGCACCATCCGGTCAGCGATGCCGCCGGCCAGCGCTGCCAACCCGGGGATCGCCGACCGCAGCGCAGTGGATGCGGCGACCTCGGCATGCCGTGTCATGGCGCCGATGGTGACGGTCTTGCTCTCGACAGTGATGCCGGACAACCCCGGGATTGCGCCGAGGTCGATGATTTCGCCGCAGTCTGCGAGGCGCAACTTCATCGCGGCGACCAGGGTTTGGCCGCCGGCCAGGAGTTTCGCGTGCGGCGCTGCCGCAAGGGCTTGGGCCGCGGCATCGACCGATGCGGCCTTTTGGTATTTGAATGCGTACATGTTGGCTTTCCCAGGTCAGTGTGCGAACCCTGCCGCCAGGCGGCAGAGGCCTGCCGTCAGGGCGCAGAGGCCTGCCGTCAGGGCGCAGAGGCCTGCGCTCCCGCCAACACCGCCTTGACGATGTTGTGATAACCCGTGCACCGGCACAAATTGCCGTCAAGCTGCTCGCGCACCTGCGCTTCAGTCGGCTGCGGCGTATGTTTGACCAGATCAATCGCGCTCATCACCATGCCGGGCGTACAGAAGCCGCACTGCAGCCCGTGCTCCTGGCGAAACGCCTCCTGCATGGGGTGCAGGCTGCCATCCGCCGCCGCCACACCCTCGATCGTCGTCAGCGCGGCACCTTCGGCCTGCATCGCGAGCATGTTGCAGCTCTTCACCACCCGGCCATCCATGTGCACGGTACAAGCGCCGCATTGGGCGGTGTCGCACCCGATGTGGGTGCCGGTCAGGCGCAGCACATCGCGGATGAAGCTGACCAGCAGCGTGCGCTCTTCAACCTCGTGGCGCACGGACTTGCCGTTGACCTGCAGGGAAACCGTAACGGTCATGCGCGTTCCTTTGCGTGTTGTTCGATGGCGATTGCGCCGGCTGCACCTGCAAAAGCGCACGCGGGGTCAAGATCCCGGTACCGACGCTGCGAATATAACCCGAAATGGCATCTGGTCCCGATGCATGTGGGGCGCCTCGATTGCGCATTTTTCCCGCCGGCGCCACGGGCAAGCCGGGTAAAGTATCGCACGCGCCAGCCGTGCCCCCAGCATTGCGCCGTGCGCGCCCCCCAGTCCAACATAGGAAAACGATATGCCACATGCGATGACTCAAGATGGCGTCAGCCTTTACTACGAAGAAGCGGGGACTGGAACGCCGCTGATATTCGTGCACGAGTTTGCCGGTGACTGGCGCAGCTGGGAAGCGCAGATGCGTTTTTTCTCGCGCTATTACCGGGTGATCACCTATAGCGCGCGCGGGTTCAAGCCTTCGGCCATCCCGGCCGATCCGGCGCAGTATTCGCAGGCGCACGCCCGCGACGACATCATCGCGGTGCTCGATCACCTGAAAATCGATCGCGCCCACATCGCCGGGCTGTCGATGGGCGGCTTCGCCACCCTGCATGCCGGCATCGCCTACCCGCAGCGGGCGCGCTCGCTGGTGATCGCCGGCTGCGGCTATGGCGCCGCACCGGCAGACAAAGAAAAATTCCAGAAGGAGTGCGAAGCGGCAGCGCAATTGTTCGAAGCCAGGGGCGTCGAGGCGGCCATGCAGTACGCGATCGGGCCAACGCGAGTCCAGTATCAGAACAAGGACCCGCGCGGCTGGGCGGAATTCGCGCAGCAACTCACCGAGCACGACTGGCAAGGCCAGGCCAATACCATGCGCGGCGTGCAGATGAAGCGGCCCTCTCTCTGGGAGCTGACCGAGGACATGAAAAAGATGAGCCTGCCGGTGTTGATCGTCACCGGCGACGAGGATGACCCCTGTCTGGAGCCGGCGTTGCTGATGAAGCGATCGCTTCCCGCGGCCGGCCTGGTGGTGCTGCCGCAGGCCGGTCACACCATCAACCTGGAGGATCCCGAGCCCTTCAACCACGCCTTGCTCGATTTTTTCACGCGCGTTGACTGCGGGCGCTGGGCCAGCCGCGATGCGCGCTCGATCGCGGCCGGCATCCTCGGCTTCCGCAAGTAGCCAGACTGCTGCGCAGACGACGCGAGCCGGGACGCCGCGCACCTGCGCGGGTCAGGCGGCGGCTTCCCTGGCCCGCACCTCGCGCTGGAACACCTCAAGGCATTGTGCCTTGGCACGAATGAAGGCGTCCGAGGTGAGGGTCTCAGGGCGGCGCGGCCGCGCGGCATCGAAGCGCACCACTTCGGCGATGCGCGTCGGCCGCCGCGTCAGCATCAGCACCTGGTCGGCAAGATAGACCGCCTCGTCGAGGTCGTGCGACACCAGGATCATGGTGGTCTTGGTCGCTTCGAAGATGTCCTGCAGCTTGTCGCGCATGAAGAGCGTCATCTCGTAATCGAGCGCGGAGAACGGCTCGTCCAGGAACAGCACTTCGGGATGCACCGCCAGCGAACGCATGATCGACACCAACTGCTGCTGTCCGCCCGAAAGCTCGTAGGGATAGCGATTCAGGTCGAAGCGTATGTCAAATGACTTGACCAGTTCATCGGCGCGCGCATCGCATTCGCCCTTGGTCTTGCCGGCGATGCGCAACGGGTACTTGATGTTGTCGATGGCGCGCTTCCAGGGAAAAAGCGCGTCGCGATAGTTCTGGAACACGTAGCCGATCACGGTGTCGGAGAGCGTCTTGCCATCGAACAAGGCCTCGCCGCCATCCATCGGCAACAGGCCCGCGACCATGTTGATCATGGTCGACTTGCCGCATCCATTGGGACCGAAAATCGAGGTGATCTGCCCCTTCGGGATGTCGAGGTCGAAGCCGGAATAGAGCGGCTGGCCGGCGAAACTCTTGGTCAGGCCGCGAATCGTGATGTGCGTGCCGGGCGCCGGGCGCCTCGGCGAGCCCACCGCAACGTCTTGTGGCGCATTCATCGTTCGCCCTTCATTTGCCACCCCAATGGATGAAGCGCCGCTCGATCACGATGAACACCAGGTTCAGGCCGTAACCGAGCACGCCGGCGCCGAAAATCGTGGCATACATCTCCGGCATGTTGAAAATCATCTGGGCATTGATCACACGCTGCCCCAGGCCGTCGGTGGAGCCGATGAACATTTCGGCCACGATCACGATCACCAGGGAAAAGGACACCCCGGAACGCATGCCGACGAAGGTCTGCGGCAGCGACTCCAGCAGCGTCACGCCCATCATCACGCGCATCGGCGACGCCCCCATGACGCGCGCCGCCGCCTGCCGCGTCTTGCGTGCGTTCATCACGCCGTAGGCGGTGTTGAACAGGATCAGCAAGCCGGCACCAAAGGCTGCCACGGCAATCTTGGTGCTTTCACCCACGCCCAGGATCACCAGGAACAGGGGAAACAGCGCCGACGCCGGAGTCGAGCGGAAAAAATCGATGACGAATTCAAGCGAGCGGTACAGCCGCACCGACGACCCAAGCACCAGGCCCAGCGGCACGCAGACCGCCACCGCAATGCCAAACGCGAGCAGGGTGCGGCGAATCGTGATCAGGAAGTCCTTGAGCAGATTGCCGCCGACGAACCCCTCCCAGATCGCCCTGGCCGAGGCCTGCGGGGAGGGCAGCAGGACCGGGTCGATCCACCTGAGCCAGGTGACGAACCACCACAGAATGATGAAGGCCAGCGCCCCGACTGCCGGAGTCAGGGCATTGGCGATGCGGCCGTTTAACATCGATCAGGGACGCAGCGGCCGTTCAGTAGGTCTTGAGCATCGTCTTGACGTCGATCTTCGACTTCACCAGGCCGTTGGCGGTGGCCTGGTCGACCAGGTTCTGGAAGTCGGCGATTTCTGCGGGCTTCAGGTCCTTGATCATGCTGTAGTAGGACAAGGGCACCGTCGGGGCAACCGCCGCAGCCGTATTCATGTGTTTGCTGAGCAAGTCGCGCGCCTTCGGATCGTTGTTGCCGTCGTTGAGTGCCTTGGCCCAGGCGCGCGCCAGGCGCTCCGCCACCTGCGGGCGCTCCCGCATGAACTTCACGCTCATGGCGCCACCCGCGAGCACCGCGCAGGCGTCCGGGCGACCCAGCATGTACTTGGCGATCAAACCGCCTTCGAGCTTGCGGCCGATGCCCTGCGCCACCATCATGCTGACAATCGGCTCAAGCGTATAGGCGGCATCGAACTGGCCGCCCTGGAGGGCCCCCATGTGGACGCTCATCTGCTGCTCCTGCATGCTGTAGTCCTTTTCGTCCAGGCCGGCGGCCTTGAGCACGCCCTTGGCGACGAACAGGTTGCCCGGTCCGGGCGCGGACATGATGCGCTTGCCCTTCAGGTCTGCCAGGGTCTTGATGCTTGTGTTCGACGCCGGTACCACATAGGCCTCGACCTGGTGCTTGACATTCTGGCAATTGAGCGAGAAATACTGCAGGGTATTGGGGCGCAGGGCATTGATGTTGGCGCCTTCAAGCGAGAGCAGATTGGAGGCCGCGTCAAGGTCGCCCTTGACCAGGCCCTGCACGATCAGGGGGTGGGTCGCGAGCGGAATGCCTTCAACATCCAGGTTTTCGGCAGCAAAGTAACCACGTTCCTTGGCGATAAAGTAGGGCATCGCGGAAGACGCGATGAACAGTCCCATCTTGACCTTTTCCTGCCCGGTCGCGACGCTGCAGGCCAGGCTGGTTGCGACGGTTGCCATTGCGGCAATGACACGCTTGAAGTTGATGTGACGCATGGAGATCCTCTCTATTCGGTGTTGGCGAAAATGTCCGGGCCGATGATAAGTCATTTATCGGAACGAAATGATCTGACGCAGCCCTACCAGGCAACGGCGGGGCCGGCATCGCAGTATGGCTGTGCAAAGCCTGTCAGCGAGGAGTGCCAGCAAAATTCGGGCCACGCCACCAAAAAATGCGGCCGCGATGCCCGCGGCAGTCCCATGGTGTCCTGCCCTCCCGGAACCAAAGAACACGCCCCCTGCCGGGGCGCGCTCGCTCCGGATTGGTGCCGCGCGCGGCGCGTGCCGGCGAATTGGCCTTTTTGCAAACCAAGCTGCGGTACCTTAAACTCGGCATGGAGTCGTGCTGCTTGGCATGGACTCTTGCTGCCCGGTCTTGTTGCACTGCCACGTCTTGCCGCCCGTCGGCGCTTGGAGAAAAGAATGCATCCAGAAGGAATTGGCGCGTCGGTCCTGCGCCGTGAAGATCGGCGCTTCCTCACCGGGCGCGGTCAATTCGTATCCGATCTGGTGATGGAAGGCGAATTGCACTGCGCGTTCGTGCGCTCGCCACATGCGCATGCGCGCATCCGCGCCATCGACATTGGCGAAGCCGGCGTCGCACCTGGCGTGGTGGCCATCTACACCGGCGCCGACATGGCGGCCGACCAGGTCGGACCGATGACCCCCCTGTGGCAAATCCCCGGCGTCGACGGCAAACCGATGAACGAGCCGCCGCGCTGGGCATTGTCGCGCGGCACGGTGCGCCACGTCGGTGAAGCCGTCGCCATGGTGGTCGCCAGCACCCGCCATCAGGCGCAGGATGCCGCTGAACGCGTAGAAGTCGATTGGGAGCCGCTGCCGGCCGTGGTCGACGTGCGTGACGCGCCCCTGCCCGGCGCGATCCAGCTGCATGCCGAAGCCCCCGGCAACCTGTGTGTGCGATTCCAGCGCGGCGCGCAAGGCCCGGTCGAAGCGGCTTTCGCCAAGGCCACCCACAGGGTGACGGTCGAGATCATCAACCACCGCATCATCTGCGCGGCGCTTGAGCCCCGAGCGGTGATCGCGGTGGCGTCGGCCACCCAGGGGCTTGACGGCCACGCCGTCACCATCTGGTCGGCCACGCAGGTACCGCACCATATCCGCAAGCTGGTCTCCGAGCAGCTGGCCCTGCCCGAAAACGCGGTGCGGGTGATCGCCCCCGACGTCGGCGGCGGCTTTGGCACCAAGGGCAAGCATTACCCGGAGGAGATCATCCTGGCCTGGGCGGCGCGCAAGCTCGAGCGCGCGCTCAAATGGGTGTCGTCGCGCAGCGAAGCGTTTGTCAGCGACTACCACGCCCGTGACCACGCCACCCACGCCGAACTGGCGCTCGATGCCGAAGGCCATTTTTTGGGCCTGCGCGTCACCACGCTGGCCGCCGTCGGCGCCTATGTCTCCACCGTCGGCGCTGCCGTGCCGACCACGGTCTACACCGCCGTGCTGTCCGGTCCGTACCGGATCCCGGCGATCTTCGCCGAAGTACGCGCCGTGTTCACCAACACCGTGCCGACCGATGCTTACCGCGGCGCCGGCCGGCCCGAAGCCTGCTTCGTGCTGGAACGACTGGTCGAGGAGGCCGCGTCACAAACCGGCATTGACCGCCTGGAACTGCGGCGCCGCAATTTCATCCCGGTGTCTGCCATGCCCTATGCGACGCCGGTCGGGCCGACCTACGACACCGGCAATTTCGTGAAATTGTTCGAGCGCGCGCTGGTGTTGGGCGACCACGCCGGCTTCCCGGCGCGGCGTGCCGCAGCAGCTGAAAAAGGCCTGCTGCGCGGCTTCGGCATTGCCTACTTTGTCGAGAGTTCGGGCGTAGCGCCGTCCAAGTACGCCGGCATGTTCGGTGCGCGCGCCGGCTTTTTCGATTCCGCCGACATTCGGGTTGCCGCCGATGGCAGCCTGCTGGTGATGTGCGGTACCCACAGCCACGGCCAGGCGCATGCCACCACCTTCCCGCAGGTGCTCGCCTCACGCATCGGCGTGCCGCTGTCGATGATCGAACTGATCGAGGGCGACACCGGTCGCGTACCCTATGGCACCGGCACCTTCGGCTCGCGCTCGATGGTGATTGCCGGTTCCGCCATCGTGATGGCGGCCGACAAGCTGTTGCTCAAGGCAAAGCGCATGGCCGCGCACATGCTCGAGGCCGCGGAAACCGACATCGAGCACCAGGTGGTCAAAGGCGTCTGCGAATTCCGCGTGACCGGCACCGACCGCAAGGTCGGCTGGCCGGAAGTGTCGCGCGCGGTGACCTATGCGCACAACCTGCCGCCGGGCATGGAGCCGGTCCTGCATGAGAACGCGTTTTTCGACCCGACCAACCTCACGTGGTCGAACGGCGCGCAGGCCTGCGAAGTCGAGATCGATCCGGCCACCGGCGTGACGCGCATCATTTCCTACATCGGGGTCGACGACATCGGCACGGTGATCAATCCGATGGTGGTCGATGGCCAGGTGCACGGCGCAATCGCCCAGGGCATCGGCCAGGCCCTGTTCGAATCCGCAGTCTACGATCGCGAAACCGGCCAGCTTTACACCGGCTCGTTCATGGACTACGCGCTGCCGCGCGCCGACGTTCTGCCGATGTTTGTTTCGGAAACCGACGAAACCCAGCCCTGCACCCATAACCCGCTCGGCACCAAGGGTTGCGGTGAGTCGGGCACCATCGGCGCGCCGGCTTCGATCACCAGCGCGATGCGCGACGCGCTCGCCGCAGCCGGTGTGAAGGGACTCGAAATGCCGTTCACCGCGGGCAAGGTCTGGCGCGCCATCCGCACGGCGCAGGCGGCCTGAGCCCGCGCCGGCGTGCGCACCGCAGCAGGACCTGCGGGCATTGCAACAGTATCGGCGGCGCAGGGCAGCGCGGCGCCGGCGTTTTCCTTCCGGAGAAAAGATATGGCCAACACCAGCAAAGATGCTGCCGTCAAGGCGCAGGTTCAAGCGGGTCTCGAAACCCTTTGTGTCTGGGCCGCCGGCCTCCGCTTCAGCGACATTCCGGCGCGCACCCTGTCGCAAGCCGTGCTGATTCTCGGCGACAACATTGCGGCGGCCCTGTCGGCCGGCGACGAACCCGAGTTGCGCGCCTATCACGAGCAGCTGGTCGGGGCTGGCACGGCGTTGCAGGCGACCCTGTTTCGCCGCGGCGCGCCGCAAGTGGCCATGATCGACGCCGCAGTCGGCAATGGGCTCGCGATCACCTGGAACGAACTCGATGATGGCTATACCCGTACCGCGGTCCATCCGGGCGCCCTGAGCCAGCCACTCATCCTCGCGGCAGCCGAAGCCGGCAACCTGTCCATGGCCGAGACGCTGCGTGCGACCGTCGGCGCCTATGAGATCGGCACCCGCTTCGCGCGCGCCTGGCCCGGCACCCTGCCGCGCCTGCACCCGCACGGCGTCTACAACGCCGTGTGCTCGGCAGCCGGCCTGGCCCTGCTGCGCGGCGCGGGCAGCGCAGAACTGGTGCGCGCGCTGACTGCGGCCGCGACCATGGTGTCGCCCGGCCCTTACAGCCACCCGATCGAAGGCGCCATGGTGCGCAATGCCTGGCCGGCCGCAGGCGCCTGGCTCGGCATGTTCGCCTGCGACATGGCGCGCCTCGGCATCGCCGGTACGCCCGCCGGCCCCTACGACGTCTACTCGCTCGGCCTCGGGGCGCCCGCCAAGCCAGGCGAATTGACCGAAGGCCTGGGCAGCGACTGGACCATCTGCGACGGCTACCACAAGCTTTATGGCGCCTGCCACCATTCGCATGCCGCCATGGAAGCGCTCGAATCGCTGATGGCGCAACACCCCGCATTGCGCGGCGGCGCACCGGTCAGGAGCGTGCTGGTGGAAGGCTCGGCGATGGCCATGAACTTCAACAACAACGCGCCCGAAACCACGCTCGGCGCCAAATTCTCGATTCCGCACGCGGTGGCAGCGACGCTGGCGCACGGGGCGGCCGCTCCCGGCAATTTTCTCGACCAAAGCCTGCGCGACGAAACCATCATCGCGCTGCGCCAACGCATCTCCATGGCGCAGCTGCCCGACGTCAAGGCGTGGCCGCTGGACCGGCCGGCGCGAGTGACGCTGGAACTGCAGGACGGCAGCCGCCTCAGCGCCGAATGCGAGGCCGCGCTGGGCAGCCCGGCGCGCCCGCTCGACGCCGAACGCGTGCTGCGCAAGATCCGCGAACTGTCGGCGCGCGATGCGCCGGGCCTGGCATGCGCAGTGGCGAATTTGCGGCAGGCGATCGAAGCGGATGGATGCGCCGCGATCACGTGCCGCGCCTGGGTGGCCGAATTCTTCGCGAACCCGGGCTAGGCTTCGGCTGATCGCGCCCCTGGCTCCCGGACTTGCCTGCGCAGTGACAAACAGGGGCCAAAGCGAGAATCCAAAGGGAGAGTCGGCGGCGAGAACCGACAGCGAAAATCGACAGCGTGCCAGGGCGACCCTGGTATTTCCGGACTGGATCAGGGATTGCCTGGGGCAGGCGCGCGTACTGAAGCCACTGGGCGCGCCGTGAGGGCGAAGATCCGTCCAGCGTCGCGCCGAGCCCGCGCCGCCATTGCGCCGCGTGCCCGCTATGCCCCAGCCTGGCCGGCGCGAATCGGCACCTGCCGTGCCGGCGTCACACCACTGTCGCGATGAGGGCCAGCAGGCCGCCGCCTGGCGGGCCCTGATGCTCGGCGCCGCCCGAGACGAAGATGCGCGTGTCACCCAGGACGCCCGCTACCAGCCCGCCGACTGCGCCGCGAATGTGGCGCTGCGCATTGATGTCGCCGTCCTGCCACATGGTGTGGCGCTGGCCACGCATCTGGCCGCTGGCATCCGGCTCGCATTTGACCAGCGCGCAGGCAATGCGCGCAAGGCCGACGCTGCGATTGTCGCCGCGCGCGGCGATGCCGAGAGCGTCGAGGCAGGCGTAGATGCCGTTGATGTCGAGCGCATCGTCCATGGTGTGATGCGCGACCACGAACTGGCTGGACCAGCCGGCGGCGTTGCCGAACACGACGACCTCGTTCTCCGCCACTTCGATGCCGGACGAGATGCTGGCGCGGCCGCTCCAGATTTCCGGTTTGGCAAAAAAAGCCGTTTCGTCAAACGCGTCGGCGGCGATCTCGCCAAGGCCCTGCATTACGCCAAAGGCCCCCGCCACACGGCTATAGGCCATCGACTTGTTGGGATCGCCGGAGGCCAGCCGGGCACCGCGCGCGAACGCCGCCCGCGCCTGCTCGGTAGTCACGCAGCCGCCCTTGACCTGCACGAAATGCACGTCAGCCGGGTCGAAAATGCCGGCCTCGGCCATGGCCGCGCCTACTGCCTTGGCCACCATCTCGACCTGCACGCGCGTACCGATTTCCTCGGGCGCCGGCACGGGCGTGAAGGCGCGGCCGATGGCCAGGCGCTTCGGGCCGCCGGCCGATGCGGGCACGTCACGATCAACGCAAAATACCGTGTAGTGCGGCGTCAACACGCCCTCGGTGCCGCCGGAAAAGACGAAAATCACCGAGGCGGCGATCTCCTGCTGCGTTGTTCCCAGGCATTCCGCCAGCAGCAGCTTGAGCGACAACACCAGGTAGCCCCTGGTGTAATCGTTGACCAGCCCGTTGCCTTCGGTCTTGCCGATGAAAGCGACGATATGGGCAGGGTTGACCTCCCCCTTTGCAATGGCAATGGCCAGTTGCGATACGTCGCCTGGGTCGCGCATGGTGAAACGATGAACCGATGCACGCATTGCCCTTACACCTCGGGTACGTCGCGATACAGACGCGCCAGCTTTTGCTGGAACGGCGCCTCGAGCTTCTTTAGCGCACCCGCGACCGGGTCAGCGCCCGCCTCCAGGGTGTCGCTGGCCTCGCGTGAAAAGTCCATCACGAAGGCGACCCGGTCCGCGCGCAGGCGTTCAAACTCGCGCAACGCTTCGGGCACCGCCAAACCCACACCCCCGGCGTCCGCGGACGCAATGCGCTGCGCCAGCAGATCAGCGGCGAGGCAAGCATCTTCGACGGCCTGGGTAGCCCCCTGCCCCAGGGTAGGCACCATGCCGTGCGAAGCGTCCCCGAGAAACAGGACGTGGCCATTGCCGTCCCTGTACAGCGGCGGCGATTCCTGGAGTCGCGCCCAGTGGATCGCCGCCACGTTGGCGCAGATGGTGTCGATCAGCCAGCGGCATTGCGCGGAAGGCGCTGCGTTGGCTGGCGTGTACAGGGCGCGCAGGTAGGACGCATCCTTGGCGCGCTCCGGGATGTCTTCGCCCGGCGCAATCGGAAAGGTGCCGGCAAGGTAGATCGCATTCCCCGGCACGCGAAACGCCAGCAAGCGGTTGTGGCCGTTGAACCACTGCTCGTAATCATCGATCAGGCCCGCGGTGGTATCCGGCACCAGCAAGCGGTAGATCGCCACGCCATGCTGGGTCATGGTCGGCGCGCCGGCCAGCAATGCGCGCGCTACCGAATAACGGCCATCGGCTGCGACCAGCAGATCAATGTCGTCGACGCGCCTGGATGCGCCATTCTCGGTGTATTCGACGAACAGCCGATCCGCGCGCCCCTCCATGTAGCCCAGGCGCGACACCTGCGCACGGTAGCGGATCAGATTGCCCGTTGCCCCGCGCAATGCCGCGTACAGCTCGGACCAGCGAATGCGGATGCCCTCGTTGTCCGCCACCTTGGACAAGGGCAGGTCGAAGAGCAGCGCACCATCCGTCAACGAAATGCGCCACGACTTCCACGGGTAGCTGCGCTCGCGCACGGCGTCGTGCAGCACAGCGCTGTGGCGACGCAAAACCTTGATGGCATTGGGACCGACGTTCAGGCCGGTGCCAGACTCCGAGTGGTCGCTGGCGTCGACCTTTTCCAGGCAAAGGACCTCGGTCCCGGGCAGCCCGGAAAGCGCCCGCGTGACGATGCAGCCGGCAACGCCGGCGCCGATAACGACAATTTTCATGGATGGTGCCGCACTCGAAACAGCTTTGCGCAATGCTGATGGCCCGCGTGGTTGATGGCGGCCCGGCGCGCTTGCCCTCCCCTTGCCGCACTGCAGCCACGGGATTCACTATAACCCGATACCGCGTTTGAAGCGCCCGTGTTCGCGCCATCGACCCGGGTTGTGATCCTGCCGCGCGTATTCGCGCGCCATTTCACGACCTTCCCACCTCTCAGGCTGGTGGAGAGCGCGTTCGAGCTGCCCACCATCGACATCAACATGGTGTGGCATGAGCGCTCGCATCGCCTCGGCATGCACGCCTGGCTGCGTGGCGTGATTCGCGACGTCGTGGAGCGCCAGGTGTCAGCCCGGCTCGATCCGCACTGAATCACGGATGCCCCTGGCAGGCCGTCCTGATGGAGTACCCTGCGAGCGCCATCGAATCCTTTCTCACGCCGCGCCACATGCAACCCCAAGACCTGGAATTGCTCGTGACCCGCGAGATGCCGTTCGGCAAGCACAAGGGCCGGATCATCGCCGACCTGCCGGGCAACTACCTGAACTGGTTTGCCCGCGAGGGTTTCCCCAAGGCCGAAATCGGCCGCCTTCTGGCGCTGATGCAGGAGATCGACCACAATGGCTTGAAGGAGATCCTCGCGCCGCTGCGGCAGCCAAAAGCGCGCTAATGCCCCATGTCGAACCACAACCAGATCGAAATTCCGCAGTCGTTCATCGCGCTCTATGTGAAGCCGGGCCGCGCTAGGCCAAATGCCTCGCAGCAAACCGTGATCGCGCGCTACGAGCAAT
Source organism: Burkholderiales bacterium (assembly GCA_947473125.1). GTDB lineage: Bacteria > Pseudomonadota > Gammaproteobacteria > Burkholderiales > JAEUOS01 > CANJDH01. Next base: position 16,973 of record CANJDH010000053.1, on the reverse strand, counting down.
GCGAGGACATGGCCGCCGTGCTCACCGAGCACGCGCAGACCCTGGTGTTCAAGGAACATTTCACCGAAGCGCAGGTGCTGGCGCGCTGCCAAGCAGGCGCTTCTGGAACAACTTCTCAAGACCGCGCCGTAACGGCGCACCCCACCCGCACCCAACCTCTCAAGGAAACTTTCCGCATGAAGCTGACGCTGACCTACGCTCCCGTCGCCTGTTCACTGGTGCCCTACATTCTGCTCACCGAGGCCGGCGCACGCTTCGACACCTTGCCGGTCAACCTCGCCAAGGGCGAGCAGCACGGCGCCGAGTATTTGCGTCTCAATCCGAAGGGCAAGGTGCCGGCGCTGCTCATCGACGGCGTGCCGCTGACCGAAAATGTCGCTATCCAGATCTGGATAGCGCGCCAGTTTCCCGAAGCACGTCTGCTGCCGGCAGATCCGCTCGATTACGTGCGCGCGATCTCGGTAATGGCGTGGTGCGCTGCGGGCATCCACCCCAAGCTCACGCAGCAGCAACGCCCCGAACGCTACTGCGACCTGCCCGACTCGGCAGACAGCGTGCGCACGCTCGGTTCGCACTCGTTGTTCGAGCTTTACGACATCGCCGAGGGCATGCTGGCCGGGCGCGAATGGTTCTTCGACCGTTTCAGTTGCGCGGACGTCTATTTTTACTGGTGCTTCCGGCGCGGGTCGCTGTTCAAGCCGGATCTGTCCCGGTTCACCCATTGCACGGCGCACCGGCGACGCATCGAGCAGCGCCCGAGCGTGCAAAAGCTGCTGGCCTACGAGAAGCAGGTGCAGGCCGAGTTCGCGCAAGCCACCTGACGCGACAGCACCGGAACCTTGCAAAAACTGCTGGTACTCCCGCCTGAACATCGTTGGTGCAAGCGCCTCCTGGCGGCTTTGCCTTGAAACTCGTTGGTGCAAGCGGATGTTGGGGGCATAGCCGCGCCGATGCGGTGGGGTGCCTCGGACTGCGGAATACCACAGCGCGCGCTCAGGATGGCGGGAGCGCCTCGGGTACGCCCAGGCCGGCCGGCTCAACAGTGGGGGGGCTGAAGGCAACCCGAGGAACGGCGCCAGGAAACGCGCTGGCCTGCATCCAACCGACGGGAGCCAAGGCGGCTTCGTCAAGCGCCTCAGTCAATGTGCTTCTGGCCGGTTCCGGGGGCCTGCACGTTACGCGAAAAATCTTTGTACCATGCTTGCATGTCGGATCCGATGCTGGGTGTCACCCTGGAAAAAATGCTGGTCGTGCTGGTCGAGCGCCTCGGGTGGGACGCCATGGGGAGCGCGATCGCAATCCGCTGCTTCACGCATGATCCGTGCATCGCGTCAAGTCTGCGATTTCTGCGCCGCACCCCCTGGGCCCGCGCCAAGGTCGAAGCGCTGTACCGCCAGCAGCTGCGCCCGTAGCCGGTTTGGCGTGTGATCGCGCCATGCAAGAGGCGTTGCCCCTCGGGGATGCCAGCAAGGCGCGTCGCGGCGCTGCTAGAATCGGCCGCATGCATCTGATGCAGTCGACCCGCTTCAAACTGCTGGCCGGGGTCGCACTCCTGGCATCGCTTGCAGCCCTCTACCGGCTGCTGCATGAAACCGGCGCGCTGACGACAATCCTGAACCCGGCGGCACTACACGACCTGATTGACCGGCTCGGTGTGTGGGGTCCGCTGGCGGTGATCGGTCTCATGGTGCTGGCGATTCTGGTAAGCCCGATTCCCAGCGCCCCGATCGCCGCCGCCGCGGGTGCCGCCTATGGGCAGCTCTGGGGAACCGTATACGTGCTCGTGGGCGCTGAAATCGGCGCGCTTGCCGCATTCGGCATCGCGCGCTGGCTCGGTACCGAAACCCTGCGGCGCTGGTTTGGCGAGCGCCTGTCCGTCGGCTTGATGGGGTCGCAGAACATGCTGACGGGAATCGTACTGTTGAGTCGCCTCCTGCCGTTCGTGTCGTTCGACATCGTCAGCTATGCGGCGGGCCTGACGGTCCTCTCGTTCTGGCGTTTTGCCCTTGCCACGCTGCTCGGCATTGTCCCGGCCAGCTTTCTTCTCGCCCACTTTGGTGGCAAGATGGCAACCGGCAATGCGCTGCAGATCGCGCTGGCAGCTCTGGCGCTGAGCGCCGTCACCCTGATTCCGCTTGCAGTGAAACTGGTGCGAGACCGGTGGCGTCGACCGAAACCATAGCGGCGCTGCCGTTGTAGCCAGACTACATCCGGCCCCAATGCATCAAAGGGCCCGATGCTCCCGAAACAGAAAGCCGCAATGCCCGTGACCTCGCTGCACCCCAAAAAACTGCTGCTGTCCAAGTGGACGGCGGTCGCGCCGGCGCGCAAGGAAAAACACTTTCTCGTCAGTCGGGTCATACTGCCGGATCCGCCCGATGCGAGAATCGAGTGGGTCGAGCTCGAAGCGGTACACACCAAAAAAACGCTGCGGCTCAGGTGGCGCGCATTGCGTGACCCTGCAAATTGGCTACAGGGGTGGCTCTAGGCGGGGTTTCTAGGGCTACGCTTGCAAGTCGGTGTATCGAGCATATTGAAAGGAAGCCCCTGTGGATTTCGACCAGATGTTTGAGACCCTCGCCGCGTTGCCGGCAACGGACCCGTGCGACCGGGTGATCGGGGCCCTCGCCGTTTTCGGCCTGATGGGCAGGGCGTTTTTTCTGCAGAGCCCGCCCTTCAAACGGACCGGGTGGGTCGGCGGCCAGGCGCTCACCGTGATGCTGTGCCTGACGCTTGTTCTGCATCCGCTGCGGGCTGGCGCTTCCGAGCCCGAGCAGGTCGTCACCACCATGGTCAAGGCAACCGTGGAAGCGATGCAGGCCGAACGCGAGGCCTTGCGCGGCACGTTGGGCGCAGCCACGGGTCTGGCCATCGCGACGCGCGTGATTGCCCCCTACGTCGATTTTGCGCGTCTCACGCGCGATGCCGTGGGCCCTTCGTGGGACAAGGCCTCGCCGGCGCAGCAGGCGACGCTCCACGCGCAATTTCGCACCTTGATCCTGCATGTCGCAGGCAAGGTGCTGGCCAGCTACGACGATGAACTGCTCGCGGTCGAGCCGTATACGCCCGGGGTGAATCCCGGGGAGGCGGAAATTCGCATCAAGGTCACGGCGACGCGCCATACCGGGGATGAACCGCCGCAGCCGATGTTCGTCAGCCTGTACCAGAGCGACGCCGGCTGGCGCATCATTGACCTGCGCGCCGAGGGAGTGAGCGTGGCCAAGCTCTATGCCGGCAACTTCAAGGTGGTGCTGGCTCGCGGCGACGGGCTCGACAACCTGATCCGCCTGCTCGAAGAACGCAACAAGCTCAATGCTGCACAAGGCGGCCGGACGTTCTGAGCCGCGCCGCTCGCTGGAACGGCTAACCGCCCTGCGGCAATCCGAGGTTGCGGTTGGCCGGTACCGCCACGTCGATGAGTTTCGGCTTGGGCAAGTTGAGTGCCGCCATCAACGCCACGAATTGTTCGCGCGTTTTGCCTGCGAGTCGCGGATTGGCGGTTTTTTCTGCGCCGATGGTCGAGACCCGATTGCCCTTGTAATCATGCCCCGGGTAGACCCGCGTGGCATCGGGCAGGATAAACAGGCGCCTGGTGATGCTGTCGTACAACTCGCTGGCGCTGCCGCCCTGAAAATCAGCACGCCCGCAGCCGCCGATGAACAGGGTATCGCCGGTGAATACGGCATCACGCCACAGGTAGCAGATGCTGCCGGCGGTATGTCCCGGCGTCTCGATCACGCGCAGGGTCTCGCCACCGAGCGCCAGCCGCGCGCCTTCTTCGAGGTGGATATCTGCCGGGTTCACGCCGCAATTGAAGGGCGCCGCCGCAAGGGCGCCGGTGCGCGCCTTGAGCAGCCCTGAGGATGTGATGTGGTCTGCGTGTGCGTGGGTTTCGAGCGTGTATTTGAGCTTCAGGCCATGCTGCGCCAATGCGGCCAGGTCGCGCTCGATCTGGTGGTCCACCGGGTCGAGAAGGGCCGCCTCCCGGGTCGCCACATCACCGATGACGTAGGTCAGGGTCGAAGATTCTTCGTCGAACAGTTGCTCAAAGACAAACGGCGTGGCCATGGCGCAATTATGCCCGGGCAAGGGAATCTGCGGGAGGCGTCCGGCAGATTCTCCCAAGGCTTAGTGCACTGCTTCGGCCTTGCCGCGCTTGCCTGATGGCGACGCGGTCGCGTCCGTTTTTTCGAACACGAAACCGCCGCCTTTGACGTCGACGCGAATCGTGTCCTTGGGCCCGAATTCGCCCGCTAGGATTTTCTTCGAAAGTGCGTTCTCGATCGAAGACTGAATCGCGCGCTTGAGCGGCCGTGCACCGTACACCGGATCGAACCCGGCTGCGGCAATTTCCGTCAACGCCGCGTCGGTGATGTCGAGCGCCATCTCCATTTTGCGCACCCGCTCTTCGAGGCGCTTCAACTGGATCTTCGCGATCGCCTTGATGTTGATTTCGCTCAGCGCATGGAACACCACGATCTCGTCGATGCGGTTGACGAACTCGGGGCGGAAATGGCTTTTCACTTCGGCCATGACCGCGATCTTCATGACCTCGGGATCGTCGCCGGCCATGCTCTGGATCTTGTGCGACCCCAGATTGGAGGTCATCACGATGACGGTATTCTTGAAGTCGATGGTGCGGCCCTGGCCGTCGGTCATGCGGCCGTCGTCGAGCGCCTGCAACAGCACGTTGAACACGTCCGGGTGCGCCTTCTCGACCTCGTCGAGCAGGATCACGCAGTAGGGCTTGCGCCGCACCGCCTCGGTGAGTTGCCCGCCCTCGTCGTACCCGACATAGCCGGGCGGCGCACCGATCAGGCGTGCCACCGAGTGCTTCTCCATGTACTCGCTCATGTCGATGCGGATCATCGCGTCTTCGGAATCAAACAGGAAACCCGCCAGCGCCTTGGTCAGTTCGGTCTTGCCGACGCCGGTGGGCCCGAGGAACAGAAACGAGCCATAAGGCCGGCCTTCGTCCGACAGCCCCGCGCGCGAACGGCGGATCGCATCCGATACCAGACGCACGGCCTCGTCCTGCCCGACCACGCGCTCGTGCAGCTTGTCTTCGATCTTGAGCAGCTTGTCACGCTCGCCCTGCATCAGTTTCGACACCGGAATGCCGGTGGCACGCGCCACGACTTCGGCAATTTCTTCGGCGCCGACTTCAGTACGCAGCAGCTTGGGCCGGGTTGGCGCACCGGCCTTCTTGGCAGCGCTGCCTTCGGCCTGTTTCAACTGCGCTTCGAGCTTGGGCAGTTTGCCGTACTGGATCTCGGCCACCTTGTCGAGCTGGCCCTTGCGCTGCAGGTCAGCCATCTGGGCGCGCAGCTTGTCGATTTCCTCCTTGATGTGCACGCTGCCCTGCACGGCAGATTTCTCGGCTTTCCAGATTTCCTCGAGGTCGGAATACTCCTTGCCCAGGCGCGTGATTTCCTGCTCGATCAGCTCCAGGCGTCGTTGCGAGGCCTCGTCTTTTTCCTTCTTGACCGCCTCGCGCTCGATCTTGAGCTGGATCAGGCGCCGATCGAGCTTGTCCATCACCTCCGGTTTGGAGTCGATTTCGAGCTTGATGCGCGCCGCCGCTTCGTCGATCAGGTCGATCGCCTTGTCCGGCAGGAAGCGGTCTGTGATATAGCGATGCGACAGCTCGGCCGCAGCGATGATCGCCGGGTCGGTGATGTCGACACCATGGTGCAGTTCGTAGCGCTCCTTGAGCCCGCGCAGGATCGCCACGGTCGATTCGACGCTGGGCTCACCGACCAGCACCTTCTGGAAGCGGCGCTCGAGCGCCGCGTCCTTCTCGACGTATTTGCGGTATTCATCGAGCGTGGTGGCGCCGACGCAATGCAGTTCGCCGCGCGCCAACGCCGGTTTCAACATGTTGCCCGCGTCCATCGCGCCTTCGGCTTTGCCGGCGCCGACCATGGTGTGCAGCTCGTCAATGAAAACGATGGTCTGGCCTTCGTCTTTCGCCAGATCCTTGAGCACCGCTTTGAGGCGCTCTTCGAATTCGCCGCGATATTTGGCGCCAGCGATCAAGGCGGCCATGTCGAGCGACAGTACGCGCTTGCCCTTGAGGCTGTCCGGCACTTCGCCGTTGACGATGCGCTGCGCCAGGCCTTCGACGATGGCGGTCTTGCCCACGCCCGGCTCGCCGATCAGGACCGGATTGTTCTTGGTGCGACGCTGCAACACCTGGATGGTGCGGCGGATTTCGTCGTCGCGGCCAATCACCGGGTCGAGCTTGCCCTTGCGCGCGCGCTCGGTCAGGTCAATGGTGTATTTCTTGAGCGACTCGCGCTGGTCTTCGGATTCCTGGGAATTGACCTTGGCCCCGCCGCGCACCGCGTCAATGGTCGCTTCCAAGGCCTTTTTGCTGACGCCGGACTCCTTGAGGGCGCGTCCGGCATCGCCCTTGTCATCGATGGCGGCGAGCAGGAACATTTCGGAAGCGATGTATTCGTCACCGCGCTTCTGGGCTTCCTTGTCGGCCAGGTTGAGCAGCTGCGACAGAGCGCGCGACACCTGCACGTCGCCGCCGTGGCCCTCGACCTTGGGCAGGCGTTCGATCGCATTCTTGAGCTCGGTTTTGAGGCGCGGCACCTGTGCGCCGGCACGCGCCAGCAGCGAGGCGGCGGCGCCGTCATCCTGATTGACGAGCGCCTGCAACACGTGCTGCGGCTCGATGAACTGCTGGTCAGCCCCCACTGCGAGGCTTTGAGCATCGGACAAGGCCTGCTGAAAGGTCGTGGTAAGTTTGTCTGTTCTCATGTTTGCGGCACCGCAATAAAAGGTTAACTACTAGCCAAGTGGGGTTATGTGCAGGATTTTCAAGAACAACCCGCGCCGGCAAGCATGGTTCGGTTTGACTTGGAGGGCCGTTGGGGTCATCATGTGACAAATTAAGCGGATTGCGAAGAAACAGCTGTAACCTGTTTACAGCAAACGTATTTTTGCCAATCATGCGCTATCAAAGGAGACCACGCCGGAACGGGCCGGCGTGCACTAAAAGAGTGACCATCCATCAATTGCAAGTTGCGTTCGACGCGACCGAAGACCGATTGCTGTTTCGCCTGACGACGGTGGCGGGAGAGGAATTTCGTGTTTTTCTGACACGCCGCTTCGTCAAGGGCCTGTGGCCGTTGCTGATCAAAACGATCGACTCGAAGGTCGCAGTCAAGGCGCCGATCGCCGAAGCGCGCCGCGAAGTGATGGCCTTCGAACACGAAAAAGCAGTACGCGAGACCGATTTCAAGACGCCTTTTCAGGAGCCGCCGCCCCAGGCACCGCGCCAGTTTCCACTGGGCGAAGCGCCCTATGTGGCGACCCAAGGAAATATACGGCTGGTCGATGGCGTTTTCAAGCTGGCGCTCAATCCCGCCAGCGGCCAGGGCATCGAGATCGGCCTTGATGACCGACTGATGCACTCGCTGTGCCGCCTGATCGAACAATCGACGCGCAGCGCGGAATGGGATTTGCCGTTTTTCGGTAACACACCGGCACAACCGGTTGCGATGGATGCGCCTTCCGCCAACCTGCCCAGGCACCTGCTCAACTGACATGTTTGAACTGGTCGAAAAAATCGGCAAATACGAGATCGTGCGCGAGATCGGGCAAGGCGCGACCTCGAAGGTCTACCTCGGGCACGACCCGTTTGCGAATCGCGCCGTCGCGATCAAGGTGTTCATTGCCGAAGATGCGGAACAAGGCGCCACGGCCAACGGCAAGCCGCAGCCCAAAAGCATGCAGCAGCGCGGCTTCATGGCTGAGGCGGCGCTGGTCGGCAAGCTCACCCATCCGCACATCGTCGACATCTACGACGCAGGCACCGAAGGCAAGCTCAACTACGTGGTCATGGAGTACGTGCCCGGCGGCACCCTCGACGTGCACGCCGTGCCCGACAACCTGCTGCCGGTCAATTACGTGGTCGAGATCGTCTTCAAGTGCGTGCGTGCGCTCGACATGGCGATGCGCGAAGGCATCATCCACCGCGACATCAAGCCCGGCAATATCCTGATCACCGATGCCGGCGACATCAAGCTGTCCGATTTCGGCGCCGCAGTGCGCGCGCGCGGCAACGAGACTTCGAACACCATGGAGCAGACCGCCGAAGGCATCATCGGCTCGCCCGGCTACATGTCGCCCGAGCAGATCCGCAACGAAAACCTGAACCACCAGACTGACATTTACTCGCTTGGCGTGGTGATGTACCGCCTGCTTACCGGCCGCCTGCCGTTCAATGCCAGCAACCAGCTCGGCCTCGCCTACGCGATTCTGAACACCGACCCGCCGTCGCCGTCGTCGCTGCGCCCCAACCTGCCGATGGTGCTCGACGACATCATTTCGGTGGCGATGGCCAAGGACAAGCACGCGCGCTACGCCAACTGGATCGAATTCGGCAAGGACCTCACCGCGGCGTTCGCGCAGTTGCGTGCCGCCGACGAGCTCTCGACCGATTCCGAGCAGTTCGAGGCGCTGCGCGCCCTGCCGTTCTTTGCCGAGTTCAGCGACCCGGAATTGTGGGAGGTGATCCGCATTTCGGTCTGGAGCGAGCACAAGAAGGGCAGCACCCTGATCGTCGAAGGCGGCGTCGGCGACGCGCTGTATGTGCTGGTCGACGGCAGCGTCGAAGCGAGCCTGCGCGGCGCCCGCATCAACACCATCAAGCGCGGCGGCTGCTTCGGCGAGATGAGCTATTTCAACGACAAGATCCAGCGCCGCACCACCACCATCACCGCGACCTCGGATTGCGACGTGATCGAAATCAAGGCATCGGCGATCCGCGGCGCCAGCGACGGCATGCAGGCTGAATTCAACAAGGCCTGCATGCAGGTGCTGATCGAACGCCTGCAAAACATGAACAACCGCTTGGCCCTGCTCAAGGCCGGCAGCGACGAATAGCACCCCGCGCTTCAGGCACTCAGGGCACGCCAGGTGGCGAAGCCAGCGATGGTCGCCGCCACCGAACCGGCCAGATGCAGGCCGCAATGGGCCAGCGCCGCCAGGTAGCGCGCGTTTTGCAGAAGGGAAACGCTCTCCGCCGAGAAGGTCGAAAAGGTCGTCAGGCCGCCGAGAAAACCGGTAATCGCGAACAGGCGCCATTCCGGCGCAATGCCCGGGTGGGCCATGAAATACGCTACCGCGACGCCAATCAGGTAACCGCCGATCAGGTTGGCAGCCAGTGTGCCCGGCGGGATCGCCGGGTGCACCGCATTGAGCCACAGACCGAGCGCCCAGCGTAGCCAGGCGCCGAGCATGGCGCCAAGCCCGACGGCAGCAAACCCGTATGCGCTCATGTCCCGAAACCGTTGGTGGATGCGGTGATCAGGCCGATGCCGGCCCGGAACCCTTGGTGCGGGCGGCTGTTGGCGAAGCAGCCCCGGCGGCATCGGCTTGCGGCTCGATGCCCCAGCGCGCCGCGGCGCTGTCGTCGCCGTCACGCGCCTCAACCCAGCGCGCGCCCTGTGGCGTGGTCTCTTTTTTCCAGAACGGCGCCTGCGTCTTCAGGTAGTCCATGATGAACTCGCAGGCGGCAAACGCTTCGCCGCGATGCGCACCGAGCGTCACCACCAGCACGATCTGATCGAGCGGCCCGAGCGTACCGACCCGATGCACCACCAGTGCATCGAAAATGTCCCAGCGTGCCTTGGCTTCGCCCACGATTTTTTCGAGGGAACGTTCGGTCATGCCCGGGTAATGCTCCAGCGTCATCTGCGACACGCCGCGGGCTTCGGCGGCCACTTCGTTGAGGTCGCGCACGGTACCGACGAACACGGCGATCGCGCCGATTTTGGCGTTGCGCTCGCCTTGCGCTTGGCGCAAGGCAGCCACTTCGGTGGTCAGGTCAAAATCATTGGTCTGGACCCGCACCGGCATGGCATCACCCTCCCGTAACCGGCGGGAAAAATGCGACTTCGTCGCCGGCATGCAACAGTGCGTCGAGCCCCACCATGTCCTGGTTTACCGCAGCGCGCAGGTTGCGGCTCGATGCGAAGTGCTCGGCCCAGACGCCCCCGCGCGCGGCCAGGTGGGCCCGCAGCGCACCGACATTGGCCATGCCCTCGGGCAGGGTCAGCGCCTCCCGGCCGGCTCCGAGCGCTTCGCGCAAGCCGGCAAAGAACAGGATCGTGATCGTCATGGGCACAACAGCGACGCCAGCGGCAGGAAGCGCACGGCATCACCGCGCTTGATGGTGGCCCCGGCCGGCGTGTCGACCAGCCCGTTTCCCCATACCGTGGAAGTAAGCACGCCGGAGCTTTGATTCGGGAACAACTCGACCGCGCCTTGCGGGTTCAACCGTGCGCGCAGGAATTCGCGCCGCCGGTCCGGCTTGGGCCAGTCGAAATCGGCACGCAGCGTCAGCGCCTGCGGTGCGAGGTCTTGCACCCCCTGGCGCTTGAGGATGAACGGCCGCACGAACAGCAGGAATGTCACGAAGCTTGATACCGGGTTGCCCGGCAGGCCGATGAAGTCGGCCATGGCTGCGCCGCCGGTGGCCGCACCATCGCGGCGCACCCGCCCATAGGCCAGGGGTTTACCTGGCTTGATGGCGATCTGCCACAACCTGATCTCGCCCTCTGCTTCAACCGCCGGGCGCACGTGGTCTTCTTCGCCCACCGACACCCCGCCGGTGGTGATGATGAGGTCGTGGTCACGCGCCGCGTCGCGCAGCGTGGCGCGGGTCGCGTCCAGCGTGTCACGTACGATGCCGAAGTCGGTCAGGCTGCAGCCGAGCGACTCGACCAGTCCGCGCAGCATGAAGCGGTTGGAGTTGTAGATGGCGCCCGGTTTCAGGGGTTCGCCAGGCATGGCCAGTTCGTCGCCGGTAAAGAACACGGCAACCTTGAGGCGGCGCGTTACCGGCAGGGTCTTCAAGCCGACCGATGCCGCCAGCCCGCAGGCCTGCGGCGACAGGCGCGTGCCTGCAGCCAGTATCTCGCTGCCGGCGCGAATGTCGTCGCCGCGCCGGCGGATCCATTCACCCGGTGCAGGCACGTGGTTGACGACGACGCCATCCCCGTCCGCTGCGCAGTGCTCCTGCATGACCACCGCATCGGCGCCCTGCGGAATCATCGCACCGGTGAAGATCCGGGCTGCAGCCATTGGCGGGAGCGGTTCGCCGACGTATCCTGCCGGAATGCGCTGGGTCACCTTGAGCCGGGTACCGGCTGCCGCAACATCGGCGACACGCAACGCGTAGCCGTCCATCGAGGTGTTGTCCATCGGCGGCACGTCGATCGTCGATGAAACGCTGCGTGCCAGCACGCGACCGTGGGCCACCAGGGTATCGATCGATTCAACCGCATCGGCATCGGTCAGCGGTTGCGCCCGCGCCAGCAGCGCCAAGAGCGCCTCGTCCATCGACAACAGCGGGGATTTCATGTGGCGTGCCTTGCCAAACCCTGATGCGCAATTATAAATTGGGCAATCGCATCGGGATCGTTCAAATCGAGCACCGGCAGCGCGGTATCGACCGGCGCATCCGCCGCAATCGCCACAATGTTGCCATCTCCGGTGTGCAACAGGGGCCGCTCATACGAGGGCCGGTGCACTTCCAGTTTCGGGATCGGGGCACGCTTGAACCCTTCGACCAGGATCAGGTCGCAAGGCGCAAAACGCGCCAGTTGCTGTTCCAGCGTCGGCTCGGCTTCGTTGCGCAACTCGTGCATCATCACCCAGCGCCGGTCAGATGTCACCAGCACTTCGGTGGCTCCGGCCTCGCGATGGCGGTACGAATCCTTGCCGGGCTTGTCGATGTCGAACGCATGGTGCGCATGCTTGATCAGCGAAACGCGCAGGCCGGCGGCGACAAAACGCGGCAGCAGCTGCTCGATCAGGGTGGTCTTGCCGGAGCCGGAGTAGCCGGCAAACCCGAACACCTTGCGCGCCCTGCCGGCGTCACCCATCCCCGCGTTGTCTAGCCCCATTTGTTGGCGCACTGGAAGGCGATGTAGGCTTTGATTTTGCCGGGCGATACCGGCATCACCTCGAAGCGCTTCGGCAAGGACTCGATGTCCTCAAAACCCGCAGGGCGCGGCGGCTTGATGCCCGTGGCTTCGATGATGGTCTCTTCGAACTTGGCGGGCAAGGCGGTTTCAAGAACGATCATCGGCACCGCAGCATCGCGATATTCAAGCGCCACCTTGAGCCCGTCGGCGGTATGGGTGTCGATCAGTTTGCCATAGCGCTGATGCGTGGTGCGGATCGTCGCCAGGCGGTCGGCGTGGGTGCTCGAGCCGGACACAAAGCCCTGCTGCGGCAGCGCCCGCATCAGCGGCGTGCCGTTGAGGTCGAATGCGCCGTCGCGATCCAGTGACGCCCACAATGCCTTCACGGTTGCACCGTCGCGCCCGGCGAGATCGAACACAAAGCGTTCGAAATTTGAAGCCTTCGAGATATCCATCGACGGGCTCGACGTATGCCGTGTTTCATGGGCCTTGCGTACCCGATACACGCCGGTCTTGAAAAATTCTTCGAGGACGTTGTTCTCGTTGGTCGCCAGCACCAGCTGCTTGATCGGCAGGCCCATGCTGCGCGCCAGGTGGCCGGCGTAGATGTTGCCGAAGTTGCCGGACGGCACGGCGAAAGCCACCTGCTGGTCATTCGACGTGGTCGCAGCGAAGTAGCCCTTGAAGTAGTACACCGACTGCGCCACCACGCGCGCCCAGTTGATCGAGTTGACGGCGCCGATCTTGTAACGCGCCTTGAAGGCGGCGTCGCCCGACACCGCCTTGACGATGTCCTGGCAGTCGTCAAACACGCCGTCGACGGCGAGGTTGTAGATGTTCGGGTCCTGCAGGCTGAACATCTGCGCGGTCTGGAACGGGCTCATCTTGCCTTGCGGCGAAAGCATGAAGACGCGCACGCCCTTCTTGCCGCGCATCGCATATTCGGCTGCCGACCCGGTGTCGCCCGAGGTCGCGCCGAGGATGTTGAGCTCGCGGTTTTCGCGCGCCAACACGTATTCGAACAGATTGCCGAGCAGCTGCATCGCCATGTCCTTGAAGGCGAGCGTCGGGCCGTTCGAAAGCCCCAGTATGTAAAGGCCCGGCTCGAGCATCGTCAACGGTGCAATGTCGGGGCTGCCGAACACCGCGGGCGTGTAGGTCTTGTCGACCAACGCCTTGAGGTCGCCCGCCGGGATGTCGTCGATGAATTTCGACAACACCGCGAACGCAAGCTGCGGGTACGACATGCCGCGCATGGCCGCGAGCTCGGCCGGCGTCAGTCGCGGGTAGGCCTCCGGCATCGCCAGGCCGCCATCGGGCGCCAGGCCTTCGAGCAGGATGTTGCAAAACGGCGCAGCAGGCATGCCGCCGCGCGTTGAGATATAGCGCATGCTAGGTCGGTCCGACGTTTAGTTGAGTTCTTCCAGGCGAATCCGCGTGACCTTGCCAAGCACCACCGACAAGGACTCGATCTTGGTGATGGCCGCGTCGACGCGCTTTTCAAGCGCCTGGTGGGTCAGCATGATGATGTCGACCTGCTCTTCGCCTTCGGCAGGTTCTTTCTGCACCATCGCATCGATGGAAATGGCGTTGTCAGCCAGCACGCGCGTGATGTCAGCGAGCACGCCGGGCTGGTCCTTGACGCGCAAGCGCAGGTAGTAGCTGGTCGTGACTTCGCCGATCGGCAGGATCGGCGTCGCCGCCAGCTGGTCTGGCTGGAACGCCAGGTGCGGCACGCGTTGCTCGGGGTCGGCGGTGTGCATGCGCGTGATGTCGACCAGGTCGGCGACCACGGCCGAAGCGGTCGGCTCGGACCCTGCGCCGGCACCGTAATACAACGTGGCACCGACTGCATCGCCCTTGACCAGCACGGCATTCATCACGCCCTCGACGTTGGCGATCAGTCGCTTGGTCGGGATCAGCGTCGGGTGCACGCGCAATTCGATCCCCTGCGGCGTGCGCCGCGTGATGCCGAGCAGCTTGATGCGGTAGCCGAGCTCCTCGGCATACTCGATGTCTTCCCTGGTGAGCTTGGTAATCCCTTCGACATGGGCGCTGCTGAACTGCATCGGGATGCCGAAAGCGATCGCGCTCATGATGGTCAGCTTGTGCGCGGCATCCACGCCTTCAATGTCGAAGGTCGGGTCGGCTTCGGCGTAACCGAGCCGCTGCGCCTCGCGCAGGACGTCGGCAAACGGCAGGCCCTTGTCGCGCATTTCGGACAGGATGAAGTTGGAGGTGCCGTTGATGATGCCGGCAATCCACTCGATGCGGTTGGCCGTCAGGCCCTCCCGCAGCGCTTTGATGATGGGTATGCCGCCGGCCACTGCCGCTTCGAACGCCACCATCACCCCTTTTTTCTGGGCCGCCGTGAAAATCTCGTTGCCGTGGGTCGCCAGCAGCGACTTGTTCGCCGTCACCACGTGCTTGCCTGCCTCGATCGCCTTCAGGACCAGGGTCTTGGCAATGCCGTAGCCGCCGATGAGCTCGATGACAATGTCGATCTCGGGGTTGTTGAGGATGTCGTCGGCATTTTTTGTGACGACCGCGCGCCCCTTGACGATGCGCTCGGCGCGCTCGGTATCAAGGTCGGCGACCATCGAGATGACGATGTCGCGGCCAGCGCGACGCACGATCTCCTCGCGGTTGCGCGCGAGCACATTGAAGGTACCGCTGCCGACGGTACCGATGCCCAGCAGGCCTACCTGGATCGGCTTCATCACGCGGCCGCCTTCGACAACAACCCATCCTTGCGGAACATCTCCTTGATGCCGCGCAGCGCCTGGCGGGTACGCTGCTCGTTTTCGATCAGCGCTATGCGCACGTAGTCGTCGCCGTAATCGCCAAAGCCGATGCCGGGCGACACCGCGATCTTGGCGTCGGCCAGGAGCTTCTTGGCAAATTCGAGCGATTTCATCGGCGCATACTCGGGCGGGATCTTGGCCCAGATGTACATCGAAGCCTTGGGCTTGTCGACCATCCAGCCGATCTCGTGCAAGCCCTTGACCATTACGTCGCGGCGGCTCTGGTATTGCGCCGTGATCTCGGCGACACAGTCCTGCGGGCCTTCGAGCGCTGCAATGCAGGCCACCTGGACGGGCGTAAAGCTGCCATAGTCGTGGTAGCTTTTGATGCGCGCCAAGGCCGACACCAGTTCCTTGTTGCCGACCATGAAGCCGATGCGCCAGCCGGCCATGTTGTAGCTCTTCGACATGGTGAAGAATTCGACCGCGATGTCGGCGGCGCCGGGCACTTCCATGATCGACGGCGCGCGGTAACCGTCAAACGTGATGTCGGCGTAGGCCAGATCGTGCACCACCAGGATGTCGTGCTCCTTGGCCAGCGCCACGACGCGCGTGAAGAAATCGAGGTCGACGCACTGCGCCGTCGGGTTTGAGGGGAACCCCAGGATCATCATTTTCGGCTTGGGGAAGCACTCGCGGATGGTGCGCTGCAACTCCTCGAAGAAATCGACATCGGGCGTCATGCGCACGCTGCGAATGTCGGCCCCGGCGATCACGGCGCCGTAGATGTGGATCGGATAGCTCGGATTCGGCACCAGCACGGTGTCGCCGCGATCCAGCGTGGCGAGCATCAGGTGTGCCAGGCCTTCCTTGGAGCCAATCGTGACGATCGCCTCGGTATCGGGGTCGAAATCGACACCATAGCGACTCTTGTACCAATTGGTAATCGCCTTGCGCAGGCGCGGAATCCCTTTGGATACCGAGTATCCGTGCGTATCCGGGCGACGCGACGCTTCGACCAGCTTGTCGACGATGTGCTGCGGGGTGGCGCCGTCAGGGTTGCCCATTGACAGGTCGATAATGTCTTCGCCACGGCGGCGCGCCGCCATCTTGAGCTCGGCGGTGATGTTGAAAACGTAAGGCGGGAGACGCTTGATGCGCGAAAATTCACGGGGTGCCATGGTAGTTTCCTGATACTGCGCCTCACCTCTAACTTGCGGATTTGCAAGAAAAAAGGCGATTCACGCAGGGTAATGCCCGAAAGGTATAATTTTACCCTCAAAACACGTGCGAAACACCTCTGTTGCCGCAACGCAATATGCGTCTGCCGCAGCCCAACCCGCGAAGCAACCGCCGCTTGAAACTCCATCCTGAAAACCGCACCGGCATCAATTTCATCACGGCGAGCGACGGCCCCACGATCCAGGTCAACGAGGATCGCCATGCCGCGCCCTTGATCGTGATGGCGCACCAACTGGTCAGTTCCTGGCCGCCGCAACACTTTGACGAGCTCGCGGCCGAACATTTCACGATGCTTTCCGAGTTGGGAGTGGAGATCATCTTGCTGGGCACCGGGGCGAAGCAGCGCTTTCCGCATCCGCGCCTGACACGCACCTTGATGGAGCAGCGCATCGGCATCGAGGTCATGGATACCGGCGCGGCATGCCGTACCTACAACATCCTGGTAAGCGAGGGGCGTAGCGTCGCGGCAGCGCTATTGCCGGCATGAGCATCAATGCCGGCGCGGCGGTCCAGCGCCGCCATATTGTGCTGTTGGTGCTGCTCCTTGCGGCGGTCTGGTTCGCCAACCTTGAAGTGCGCAAGCTGGTGCGCCCCGACGAAGGGCGCTACGCCGAGGTTCCGCGCGAAATGGTGGCCACCGGCGACTGGGTCACGCCGCGCCAAAATGGCCTGAAATACTTTGAAAAACCGGTGCTCCAGTACTGGACCACCGCAGTCGCGTATGAAGTATTCGGCGTCCATCACTGGACCGCGCGACTCTGGCCGGCGCTGACCGGGTTCCTTGGTATCCTGCTGGTTGGACTGGTCGGTACCCGTTTCTGGGGTGCCGGCGCCGGCCTGTGCGGCGCGGCAGTCGCCGCCAGCAGCCTGCTCTACGCGCTGATCGGCCACCTCAATACGCTCGACATGGGGGTCAGCTTTTTGATCAACCTTGGCCTGCTGTCGCTGATGCTGGCCCAGCGCGAAGCGCCCAACATGGCGCGACGCAACTGGATGTGGCTGGCCTGGGCTGCCCTCGGGTTGGCGGTACTGTCAAAGG
>CANJDH010000052.1 GCA_947473125.1 Burkholderiales bacterium | reverse complement strand
TCTACACTTTTCTACAGATGTTGTCGCTCTCAACTTTCGAGAAATTCGAGCTTTCATGCGCCTTTGCGCCCGATCCTCGTACAAGCATTTCACCTGATCCCGCTAACCAATTGAATCTGTTCGACAATTAACCGGACGCCACTGGCCAGACTTAATTTATTACAACGTCATGGACCAGCGCCCGCCGAGCTTCTCTACCTCGGTTTTGTAGACGTCCAGGGCGGCTTCGACCGCGTGCGGCTCGCCTTTGGCGCCGAGCTCCACATGGCCCGGAGTCGCCGCGTCCTTGCCGACCGAGGGCAGGCTGAAGCTCTTGAGCGCCGGGTTCTTCTCGACTTCGCGCATCACGTCGATCAGGCGCCCCTCGCCGAGGTCGAACACGTAAATCGATTTTTCGAGATAGGGCTCGTGGTTGAAGTGCTGCACGTAATGGGTGTCGAGCACCCATTCGATCATCGGCCAGGCCATCACCGGGAAGCCCGGCACAAACCAGTGGTGCGCAATCGAAAAACCGGCAATGCGGTTGTAGGGGTTGGGGATAATGCCGGCGCCCTCGGGAAAGGTGCCCATCAAAAGGCGCTGCGGCGTAACCTCCTGCTTCATCTCGGCGGAGCGGATGCGGATGAACTCGGCGGCCTCGGGGTGCAGCGCCATCGGCAGGCCCAGCGCCGCACCGACCGCGTCACGGGTGTGGTCGTCGGGCGTGGCGCCGATGCCGCCGCAGGAGAAGATGCACCACTCGCCGCTTTGCGCCAGGGTCATGGTGCGCTTGAAGGTATCTCGAATCCAGTCCGGGTCATCGCCCAGGTATTCAACCCACGACAGCTTCAGACCGCGCGCCTTCAGTATGTCGATGGCTTTGGCCATATGCTTGTCGGCGCGTTTGCCGGAGAGGATTTCGTCGCCGATGATGATGAGGCCGTATTTCATGGTGGGGTCCGATGGTGTTTTGGTGGGAGCGTGGTGGCGTCGTGAAACGGTAAAGGGGGTCAGAGGTTGCGGTAGGCGTCCCAGGCCTTTTGCAGGCGCTTGATCGACACCGGCATCGGCGTCTTGAGCTCCTGGGCGAACAAGGATACGCGCAGCTCTTCAAGCAGCCAGCGGAATTCCTCGAGGCGCGCATCGCTGACGCGCGCCTTGAAGTGCTCCTGCTGCTTTCTCAGGTAATTTTGCATCAGCGGTGCGAATTCGCTTGCCAGCCGCGAATCGCGCGCCGGGTCGGTGCGCAGCTTGTCGAGGCGCACCACGGCGGCCTTGAGGTAGCGCGGCACATGGGCCAGCTGCGCATACGGCATGGCGATGATGAAATCCTTGGGCAGCAGGCGCTGCACCTGGCTCTGGATGTCCTGCACCACCTGCGGGTAGGCCTTGGCGCCGGCAAGCTTTTTGTTGAGCGTCGAGAGCTCGTCGAGGATGCGCCCGAGCAGCGCGGCGATCTCCTGGGTGATCAGCCCAAGCTTGATCTTGGCGTCGCCGCGGCGCGCCATGAACTCGGCCTGTTTGCGCGGCAGCGGGTCGGCCAGGCAGGCGCGTGCCAGGCCGGCCTCGACCAGCTGGTTGGT
The DNA here is from genome assembly GCA_947473125.1 of Burkholderiales bacterium. GTDB lineage: Bacteria > Pseudomonadota > Gammaproteobacteria > Burkholderiales > JAEUOS01 > CANJDH01. The sequence goes on along the minus strand of CANJDH010000052.1, from coordinate 31,220 downwards.
CAGGTCGGCTTCGCTGCCGAACGGCAAAAACTGCATGGCGAGCTGGCGCACCGGCAGCGATTTCTTCAAGCCGGCGATCTGTTCCTTCATCTGCAGTTGCAGCACTCGCAGCAGGCCCCTGCGATGCGCGGCCTCGGCCTCGCCTTGCGCATCGATCAGCTCGACGTTGACAAAGGTCTGGTGGTCGACCACGGCCGGGTAGCCGATCAGGTTATGGACTTCGACGATGTCTTCGAGGTCGCCGAAATCCCAGTTGGTGCAGTTGGCGTGGAGGACGCGGCCGCCGCCTACCGCCCCTGCCTTGCCGGCAGCGCCTGCGCCGACAGAGCCAGTGCCGTCGCCGTTGCGAGCAGCACCGATGCCCCCGGCGCCGGCAGCGACCTTGCTCGCCATGCGCTCGAAGCTCGCCTCGATGTCGGCACGGTGCGCGGCACGCAGCTCGGCGAGGTTGCGCGACAGGTCGAGCTGGCGCCCGTGCTCGTCGACGATCTTGAAATTCATCACCAGGTGCGCGGGCAAGGTGTCGGCACGAAAGGTTTCGATCGGTACGGCGACGCCGGTCTGCTCGCGCACGAAATGCGCGAGGGCCTGCGCCAGGGGCGCGTCGGTCTGGCGCACCTCGGCGCAAAAGCGCGCGGCGAAGTCCGGCACCGGCACGCAATGGCGGCGGATCTTCTGCGGCAGTGATTTCAGCAGCGCCTGCACCTTCTCGCGGCGCATGCCCGGCACCAGCCACTCGGTGCGGGTGTCGACAATCTGGTTCAGCGCCGCCACCGGTACCGTCGCGGTCACGCCGTCGCGCGGGGTGCCGGGCTCAAAATGGTAGGACAGCGCAAACTCGGTGCCGCCCGCGCCCAACGCGAGCTGCTTGGGGAAAATATCGGTGGTGATGCCGGCCGCTTCGTGGCGCATCAGGTCGGCGCGCTTGAGGTAGAGCAGCTTCGGGTCTTTCTTTTCAGCCTCGTTGCGCCAGGCATCGAATCCCTTGAGGTGGCACACCTCGGGCGGCACGAGGGCGTCGTAGAACGCGAAGATCAACTCCTCATCGACCAGCACGTCGGGGCGGCGCGACTTGTGCTCGAGCTCCTCGATTTCGCGCACCTGGCGCTGGTTGTGCACAAAGAACGGTGCGCGCGTCTCGAGCTCGCCATTGACCAGCGCGGTGCGAATGAAAATCTCGCGTGCATGGCGCGCGTCGATGGCGCCGTAGTCGACGCGCCGTTGCGTATACACCGGCAGGCCGTAGAGCACGCCGCGCTCGAATGCCGCCACTTGCCCGCGCGCCTTTTCCCAGTGCGGGTCGGTGTGCAATTTTTTAAGCAGATGACCGCCGACACCTTCAATCCAGGCCGGCTCGATGGTGGCAAGGGTGCGCGCGTAGAGGCGCGTGGTCTCGACCAGCTCGGCCGCCATCACCCAGCGCCCGGCCTTTTTCACCAGGGCCGAACCCGGATGCGCGTGGAACTTGATGCCCCTTGCACCATTAAATGCGGCCCCGGTGAAGGAAGCATCGGTCTCGCTCTTCATGCCGATGTTGCCGAGCAGGCCGGCGAGCAGCGCGCGGTGGATCTGCTCGAAAATGGCCGGCTTGTCGTTGAGGCGCCATTTGTGTTCGGCGACGATGGTGTGCAACTGCGAATGGATGTCGCGCCATTCGCGCATGCGGTTAAACGACAGAAAGTGTTCCCGGCATGCGCCTATCAGCTTTCTGTGGGACAACTCATCCTGGCTTTCGTTGAAAAACGCCCAGAGGCGCAGCCAGCCCATGAATTCAGATTTCTCGATCTGGAACTTGGCGTGGGCACGATCGGCTGCGTCTTTCTTGTCGGACGGGCGGTCGCGCGGGTCCTGCACCGACAGCGCCGCAGCGATGATCAGCACTTCGGTGAGGGCATGCTGGTCGCGCGCGGCGAGGATCATGCGGCCGATGCGCGGGTCGAGCGGCAGGCGCCCGAGCTCTTCGCCGATGCGCGTGAGCTGGTTGGCATCGTCGAGCGCGCCGAGTTCCTGCAGCAGCAGGTAGCCGTCGGCGATGGCCTTGGGCGGCGGCGCCTCGATGAAGGGGAACTCCTCGATTTGGGTGAGATGCAGCGACTTCATGCGCAGGATCACGCCGGCCAGAGAGGAGCGCAGGATTTCCGGGTCGGTGAATTTCGGGCGGCCAGCGAAATCGTCTTCGCCGTAGAGGCGAATGCAGATACCGCTGGCGACGCGGCCGCAGCGCCCGGCGCGCTGGTTGGCTGCCGCCTGCGAAATTTTTTCGACCTGCAACTGCTCGACCTTGTTGCGGTAGCTGTAGCGCTTGACGCGCGCCTGGCCCGGATCGATCACGTAGCGGATGCCGGGCACCGTCAACGAGGTTTCGGCAACGTTGGTGGCGAGCACGATGCGGCGCTGGTTGCCCGAAGGCTTGAAGACGCGCTCCTGTTCGGCCACCGACAGGCGCGCGTAGAGCGGCAGGATGTCCGGCACCGAGACAAAACCCCGCGCCGCGCCGCCGCGTGCGAAGTGGTGCTTGCGCAGGGCCTCGGCGGCTTCGCGAATCTCGCGCTCGCCCGGCAGAAAGATCAGGATGTCGCCGGGGCCGGCGATGATCGCTTCGTCGACTGCGGCGATGATCGAATCGGCTTCGTCTTCGGCCTCGCTGCCGGCCTCGCCCCATGGGCGATAGCGCATCTCGACCGGATACAGGCGCCCGGAGACTTCGATCACCGGCGCCGCCACACCGTCGGCGGCGAAGTGCCGTGCAAAGCGCTGCGCGTCGATGGTGGCCGAGGTGATGATGATCTTCAGGTCGGGGCGCTTCGGGCACAACTGGCGCAGGTAGCCCAACAGGAAATCGATATTCAACGAGCGCTCGTGCGCTTCGTCGATGATGATGGTGTCGTAGGCGGACAGCAGCGGGTCGCCCTGGGTCTCGGCGAGCAGGATGCCGTCGGTCATGAGCTTGATGTAGGCGTCGCGGCTGACCTTTTCGGTAAAGCGGATCTTGTAGCCCACCGCTGCGCCCAGCTCGCTGCGCAGCTCCTGCGCGATGCGCGCGGCGGTGGCGCGCGCGGCAATGCGGCGCGGCTGGGTGTGGCCGATCAGCCCGGCGATGCCGCGCCCCGCTTCAAGGCAGATTTTCGGCAACTGGGTGGTCTTGCCCGAGCCGGTCTCGCCGCAGACGATGATGACCTGGTGCGCGTTGAAGGCAGCGGCGATCTCGGCGCGCTTGCCCGAGACCGGCAGTTCTTCCGGATAGTCGATGCGCGGCAGGCGTGCGCGGCGTGCGGCCAGGACGTCGGGTGACAAAAGGGGCAAGGCGCGGGTCAGCGTGAACGAGGGAAGGCGGCGAGTGTAGCAGTGCGTTCGCACTCCCCCAGCATCGGCCACATCGCGCCTCACATGTGCGCTGACAACCCGCTTTCGCCGTGATTCAATTTCATTGCGTCTTTTGGTACCGCTCGATTCATCGGTTAATTTTGACTATCCTGCCTCGCTGGATCGACCCCAGCGCTTCGCGCAGCTGGCGCCAGATTCAAAATCGTCGGAACCCGGTTATCGGGAGCAATCAATACAATCAGCGCGACCGGCAACGCGGCGCTTTGCTGATACTCGATATTCTGGTCGCAGGTGACGAGAACTTCGAATGCACTCTCATCCATCACGGCCAGCAAGCGTCCATTCGACAGACCGGACCAACCCATCACCTGAACCGTGCGAACGAAATGCCCTTCCAATTCAAAACCCAGTGCCTTGGGCACGGATTCGTCGAGCAGGACTTTCATGCAGCGAGCAAGGCGCGCTGGCTGTCTTCCAGAAGTTGTACCGCCTGTTCGCGGCGCACCGAGGGAAACTGATCGAGAAAGGTATCGATGGTGTCGCCACCCTCGATGTAGTCGAACAATGTCTTGATCGGCACGCGCGTACCGGCAAAACAGGGTGTTCCCCCAAGGATGGCCGGATCGCTTTTCACAATCGATGAAGTTACGGACATGCTGCCTCCCTGATTGCGCGTGTTGCGCGTACGCGCTGCGTTTGGAGAAACTGGCTGATGTTACCGCAGTTGAAGCTACAATTCCGCGTACCTTAGAGTCGACCAGCGGTCATCCGCGTCCCATACAACCCGCCCATGCGCCCGTCCCAGCCTGCCAATTTCGTTTCGTGGTTTCGCGCCGCAGCGCCGTGGATCCACGCGTTTCGCGGCAAGACCTTCGTGGTGGCGTTCGGCGGCGAGCTGGTCGCCTCAGGCGCGGTCGAGTCGGTGGTGCAGGACATCAACCTGCTCACCAGCCTCGGTATCCGCGTGGTGATCGTGTGCGGCTCGCGTCCGCAGATCGACGCGGCGCTGGCGGCGCGCGGCCTGACCAGCACCTTCTCGCACGGGGTGCGCATCACACCGTCGAACGTGATGGATTGCGTCAAGGAGGCGGTGGGCCGCCTGCGTATCGAATTCGAGCAGCGCTTTTCGTTCGGTCTGCCGAACACGCCGATGGCGCAGTCCGAAGGCGTGCGCCTGATGGGCGGCAGCCTGATCACGGCGCGCCCGGTAGGGGTGATTGACGGCATCGACTTCCAGTTCGCCGGCACGGTGCGCGATGTCGATGCGCAGACCATCCACCACGTGCTCGATAACGGCGACATCGTGTGCCTGACGCCGATCGGCTACTCGCCCACCGGCGAGGCCTTCAACCTGTCGATGGAAGACGTGGCGGCCAGCGTCGCGGTGGCGCTCGATGCCGAGAAGCTGATTTTCATGATCGACGCCGACGGCCTGCCGCCGCTGCCGGGCCCCAAGACCAAGCGCACCCGCGCCCACGAAATTTCACGCGAACTGTCGGCCGCCGAAGCCGAGCTGCTCTACAAGTCGGCGGCGCAGTCGACCGACATCTCGGGCATGAGCCCGGATACGATGCGCGCGCTCGACGCCACGGTGCGCGCCTCCAAGGGCGGTGTGGCGCGCACCCATTTGATTCCGCGCGCGGTTGACGGCGCCCTGCTGATGGAACTGTTCTCCTACAGCGGCACCGGCAGCATGATCACCGAGGCCGGGCTCGAAACCCTGCGCGAAGCGACCATCGACGACGTCGGCGGCGTGTTGAAACTGATCGAGCCGCTCGAAGCCGACGGCACGCTGGTGCGGCGCGGGCGCGAAAAGCTTGAGGCCGAGATCAGCCAGTTTTGCGTGCTCGAGCACGACAACGTAATCGCCGGCTGCGCCGCGCTCTACCCGTTCGGCAAGGAAGGCATGGCCGAGATGGCCTGCTTTGTGGTGGACCCGACCTACCAGGGGCGCAATTACGGCGAGCAACTGCTGGCGCGCATCGAGACCCTGGCGCGCAATGCGCGTGTCAAGCGCCTGTTCGTGCTGACCACGCGCACGGCGCACTGGTTCATCGAACACGGCTTTGTCGAAGGCTCGCTCGACGAGCTGCCCGAGGCGCGGCAAAAGCTGTACAACTTTCAGCGCCAGTCGAAAATCTTTCTCAAGAAAATCTGAATCAGGAGAATCACCGTGGCAAGAATGGTCAATTGCATCAAACTGGGCAAGGAAGGCGAAGGCATGGATTTCCCCCCCTACCCGGGTGAACTGGGCAAGCGCGTCTGGGAAGGCATCTCCAAGGAAGCGTGGGCGCTGTGGCTCAAGCACCAGACCATGCTGATCAACGAAAACCGCTTGTCAGGCGCAGACCCGCGCGCGCGCAAATACCTGATGGAACAGGCCGAGAAGTTTCTGTTCGAAGGCGGCGGCGACGCGGCCATGGGTTACGTTCCCCCGCCTCAATAGGCCGGAGAAGCGCTCGCACCAACGGTTTTTAGGTGCGCCCGGCCGCGACCCGCACCCACCAACGGTTTCATGGGGTTTTGTCATGACGATTTTGATTGCAGGCGGCGGCATCGGCGGGATCTCGGCCGCGCTGGGGCTGGCCCGCCAAGGCTTCAAGGTGCGCGTGCTCGAGCGCGCGGCCGAATTCGGCGAGATCGGCTACGGCCTGCAACTGGGGCCAAATGCGTTCCAGACGCTTGAGCGCCTCGGCGTGCGCGACTTCATGGAGCGCACCGCCTTCTTCCCGAACAACCTGATCATGCAGGACGCGGTGACCGGCAAGGAAGTCTCGCGCATCCACCTGCGCGACAAGTTCCTGAAAACCTACGACCGGCCCTACGCGGTGATCCACCGCAGCGACCTGCACGGTGCGCTGCTGGGCGGCTGCCGCGCGCTGCCGGAGCTGGTGTCGCTGGAGACCAACAGCGGCCTGAAGTCTTTCAAACAGGACAAGGGCCGGGTCCAGGCAACGCTGGACGACGGCCGCGAGGTCGAAGGCGACCTGCTGGTGTGCGCCGACGGCCTGCGCTCGGTCGGGCGCCAGAACATCATCGGTGACGGCGAGCCGCGCGTCTCCGGCCACATTGCGCGGCGCGGCGTGGTGCCGCTCGATGACGTCAGCGACCGGCGCTTCATCGACGACATGGTGATCTGGGTCGGCCCGAACCTGCACCTGGTGCAGTACCGCCTGCGCGGCGGCACGGTGCTCAACAACGTGTGCGTGATCGAGAGCGAAGAGTTCAAGCAGGGCAAAACCGATTGGGGTGGCATGGACGAGGTGCAGCGCACCTTCGAGGGCACGGTGCCCTACGTGCAGGACGCCCTGAAGTTCATCTCGCCCGAGCGCGCCTGGGCCATGTGCGACCGCGACCCGCACGCGGGCTGGACCCGGGGCAACGTGACGCTGCTCGGCGACGCCGCGCATCCGACGCTGCAATACCTCGCGCAAGGCGCCTGCATGGCAATGGAAGACGGCGAGGTGCTGGCGGCCAAGCTCTCGAAGCGCGATCGCCCGATCGCCGAATCGCTGCAGTTGTACGAGTCGGAGCGCTACCTGCGCGCGGCGCGCATCACCCTGACCTCACGCTTTTTCGGCCATGTGTGCCACGCGGGCGGCGGTGCGCGCGACTTGCGCAACCACCTCGCCGGGCAGCGCGGCGACCAAAACTTCTTTGAAGTGGACTGGATTTACCGCGGCATCAACGTCGCGGCCTGACGCTGCCCGAAGGCGATCAGGCGGTCAGGGTTTTGACGCCCTGCGCCGTGCCGAGCAGCAACACATCTGCCGGCTGGCGCGCAAACAGGCCGACCGTCACCACGCCGGGAATCTGGTTGATCGAGGCTTCGAGCGCCGGCGGGTCTTCGATGGCCATGCCGGCAACATCGAGCACGATGTTGCCGTTGTCGGTGGTAAAGCCAACGCGCAGCTTGGGCACGCCACCGAGTTTCGCCAATTTACGCGCCACCAGTTCACGAGCCATCGGGATCACCTCGACAGGCAGCGGAAACTTGCCGAGCGTCGCAACCAGTTTCGACTCGTCGCAGATGCAGATAAATTTCGCAGAGGCGCCGGCGACGATTTTCTCGCGCGTCAGCGCGCCGCCGCCGCCCTTGATCATGTGCATGCGCGCGTTGATCTCGTCGGCGCCATCAACATAGACCGGGATGGCTTCGTTCACGTCGTTGAGGTCGAACACCTTGATGCCGTGCCCTTCGAGGCGCCGGGCCGTGTTGACGGAACTGGCCACTGCGCCCTTGATGTGGTGCCTGACCTTGGCGAGCTCATCGATGAACAGGTTGGCGGTGGAGCCGCTGCCGACGCCGATCACGCTGCCGGCCGGCGCCTGCATCACATAGTGGATCGCCGCGGCGGCGACGCGCTGCTTGAGTTCGTCCTGGGTCATGGGGCCGCCTACTTCGCTTCAGCGACCAGTTTCTCCAGCTGCGCAAGCGGAATCGCGCCGGGCACCTTTTGCCCATTCACCAGGAATACGGTGGGCGTGGCGCGCACGTTGATGCGCTCGCCGAGCGCCCGGTTGGCATCGATCGGGTTGTCGCAGGTGCCCGACGCCGTCGGGGCCTGGCCCTTGATCATCCAGTCGTTCCACGACTTGAGCTTGTCCTTGGAACACCACACCGCCTTGGCCTTGACGGTGGAATCGGGAGTAAGGATCGGGTAAAGAAATATGTGGATGGTGGTGTCTTTCAATTGGGCCAGGGCCTGCTGCTCGAAACGCTTGCAGTAGCCGCAATTGGGATCGGCAAAATAGGCGATCTGGCGCTTGCCGGTGCCGTTGACCTGCTTGAAGGCATTGGCCAGCGGCAGCTCTTCCCATTTGATGGCCGAGAGCTGGTTGACGCGCTCTTCGGTGAGGTTGTCCATGGTCTTGGCATCAAGGATGCTGCCGGCGATCAGATAATCGACCTTGGCATCGGTATAGATCAGCTCGGCGCCGATGCGTGCTTCGTAGAGGCCCAGGTAAGGCGTCTTGACCACGCCGTCAACCTTGGTGCCGGGGCGCAGGCGCGACTCAAGAAGCTGCTTGATCCTGAGTTCGGTCTCGCCCATTTTGGCGTCTTGCGCATGCGAGCCGCCCAGTGCGCACAGGAGTGCGCCTGCCATCAGAATCCGGAGTAATTTCATGCGAGTCGCCAAAAAAGAGGTTGGGGGGGAGTAGGCACGAGGCCTTGATTCGGGGGAGAGGCCTGCGTTCGCTGGGTTCGGCCAGCAGCACTGCAATTTTACTGAAACAGGCGCGTCGCGCGTTGGACCAACAGTTCGGGTATGACGGGCAATTGCCCGGTTAAGTTCAATCCGATGTTGCGCAGGGCGCGCAGCGCCGGGTGCTGCGCGGAAAACAGGCGCTGCAAGCCATGGGTGAGCGCATGCATTTCGAGGATCGCGGCCTTGCGCGCACGCTCGTAACGGCGCAAGGCCAGGGCTTCGCCCGCGTCACGTGCGCCGTCGAGCACCTCCAGCAGTGCCGCGCCGTCGCCGAAGCCCAGGTTCAGACCCTGCCCCATCAACGGATGCACGACGTGTGCGGCGTCGCCCACCAGCGCAACACGCGAGGCGATTTGCCGATGGGCCTTGAGGTTGCGCAAGGCAAACATCGCGCACGGGCCGGCGGGGCGCAACGCGCCAAACAGGGACGAACCCGCGGCACCGACGCGCGCGGCCAGGTCATCGGGCGGCAACGCCGCCAGTTCGGCCGCCAGCGCATCCGGGGCAGACCAGACCATCGACACCTGATGGTCCGGCAAGGGTAGCCAGGCCATCACGCTCATGTCGGCGCCGCTGGCAGCACCGGTCTCGGCGCGGAACCATTGGGTGGCGCAGTTGAAATGCGGCTTCTCGATGTGGAAATTGGCGACGACGGCGGTCTGCCCATAGGGCGTTTCGTCGACCCCGATGCCGGCGGCGGCCCGCACCCACGAACCGGCGCCGTCGGCGCCGACCACAAGTTGCGCCTCCAGGGCGCGGCCATCGGCCAGCGTCAGCGTGATGGCGTCGTCACCCGACTGGAGGGACGCCAGTTGCACCGGCCGCACGATCTCGATATCCGGCACAAACCCGACGCCACCCGCGACAATTCGAAGCAGCTCGCGCTCTTCAATGATATGGCACAGCTCGGCAACGCCGGCGCGATAAGCGGACAGGTGCAGTCCTTCGCCGGCGGGCAGCCACGACGCCATATCGGGCGCGTCGCCGTGGATGCGCATGTCGTATACCGGGGTGATGCGCGCCGCGTCAACTTGCGGCCAGACGCGAATCGCCTTGAGCCATTCGACGGATGCCGGGCTGATCGCATAAATGCGCTGGTCATATCCGGAGCCTGCCTGCGGCAAAGGTGCCGCGGGGCGTGCATCGAGCACCAGCACGCGGCGGCGCTGCGCGGCAAGGCCGAGCGCCAGCGATAGGCCGGCGAGGCCGGCGCCGACAATGATGACGTCGTGGGGTAGGGCTTTCATGGCACTGGAGGATAGCCGAAGCGGCGTGCTGCGGCGCGCGGGCTATTTGCCGACCGCGAGCTTCACGCCAAACCCGACCAGCATGACCCCGGCGATCTTGTTGAGCCAGGAAGCGAAGCGCGGGCTGGCGCGCATGCGCTCGGCGGCAAAGTGGGTGATCAGGATCACGATCACGCAGTAGACCAGCGTGAGGGTTGCAATGGTGACGGCCATCACGCCGAAGGTGGTCATGCCCTGGTGCCGCGCCGGATCGACAAACAGCGGGAAGAACGCCATGTAAAACACGATGGCCTTGGGGTTGAGAAGCGTGATCAGCATGCCCTGCCGGAAGTAGCGACGCGCTTCCATCTTGAGGATCGGCGCATCGCCGGGCTTGGCGAGGAGCATGCGCACGCCGAGGTAGGCCAGGTAGCCGGCACCGGCATACTGCACCACCGTGAACAGCGCCGGATGGGCCGACAGCAACGCGGCGACGCCGGCCACGGCGAGCCACATGAGCACCTGATCACCGGCGATCACGCCGAGCGTGGCGGCCAGGCCGCCGACGATGCGGCCCTTGGTCGTGGAGGTGATGATGGCAAGGTTGCCTGGCCCGGGGATCGCCAGGAACACAATCACCGCCACCACGAATGCCCAGTAATCCTTGACGCCGAACATGTGTACTCCGTGACCGCATCCGCCCTGCCGGCAAGTATGCCTCGAATGCCCGCCCGTCATCGAATACCGCCCGGGCCTGCATGGCGCCGGGTTACGGGATCGGGTGGCCCTTGATGTAGAGTTTTTCTTCCTTCATGGTGCGCCCGAGCAGCTTGACCATCGCGTATACCGCCTCGATGTGCGGCACCGGCACGCCGACGCGGTTGCCGAGCTCGATGACGGCGCCGACCAGCGCGTCGATTTCCGGGTCGCGCCCGGATTCGACATCCTGCAGCATCGAGGTCTTGTGCTTGCCAACTTTTTCGGCACCGGCGATGCGGCGCTCGATGTCGACACGGAACGCCACGCCGAGCTTGGCGGCGACATCCTGCGCTTCTTTCATCATGTTGCGCGCCAGGTCGCGCGTCAGCGGATACTGGCAGATATCGACCAGCGTCGAGTGCGTCAGCGCCGAAATCGGGTTGAAGGTGAGGTTGCCCCACAGTTTGAGCCAGATTTCCGAGCGCACCGACGGCAGGATCGGCGATTTGAAGCCGGCTGCCGTGAGCAGCTCGGACACACGCTTGACGCGCTCGCTGTCGAGCCCACCCATCGACGCATCGAGCTCCCCGACCGGGAAGCGATCACCTTCGATATGGTGGATCACGCCCGGCGCCACGATTTCGGACGCCGGATAGACCACGCAGCCGAGCAGGCGCTTCGGGTCGATGGTGGAAGCGATCTTGCCGTTCGGGTCGACCGAGGCGACGCCCTTGCCTTCATACAGGCCGCCGTGGCGCTGGAAGTACCACCACGGGATGCCGTTTTGCATCGGCAGGATCACAGTATCGGCGTGCAGCAGCGCGGCGAGGTCGTCAACCACCGGTTCGACCTGGTGCGCCTTCATGCCGAGGATGACCACGTCCTGCACGCCGGCTTCGGCGATCCGGTCGGTTGACTTCACGTCGGTGGCGACCAGTTCCTGGCCATCGTGCATGATCAGTTTCATGCCGTTGGCGCGGATCGCCGCCAGATTGGCGCCACGCGCGATCAAGGTGACGTCATTGCCCGCCAACGCGAGCTTGACACCGAGCAATCCGCCGATCGAGCCGGCGCCCACCACACAAATCTTCATTTTCCTGACCTTTTCACCACGCGCTCCCTACACAGCCATCATACCCATAAATGCTGCATTGCGGTAGTGGTAAAAATCAATATTGAACCTTGATTCAATTAAATAAATTCTTACTAACGCAGTTTTGCTCTTGCGTCGCAAAATGGCTTTTCGCGTGCTAAAATGCACCTGTGCCTATCGCGCAATCCGTTTGACTAAGTAGTGCAAAATTCGCGATAATGCGCGCCCTTGTGGAGTTTCCGTCGTTTTTGCCGGAATGCTTTGCAAATCTGGCGATTTAGCTCAGTCGGTTAGAGCAACGGAATCATAATCCGCGGGTCCGGGGTTCGAATCCCTGAATCGCCACCATTTTTCCCTGGCAGGTCACGCAAATGCGGCAACTTTTGAACAGGATTGCAGGCGCTGCGGCGGCGCTGGGGTTGGCTTGTGCCCTGGGTCTCCCGGCCGGCGCGGCAGTCGCACAGCCACGCCTGGTGCCGATTCCGCCCAAGGCGCAGCGTGCCGACATCACTTTCAACGGATCGCCGGACATCCTGATCAATGGCAAGAGCGCACGGCTTGCGCCGGGTGTCCGCATTGTCGGCCGCAACAACATGCTGGTGCTGTCCGGCGGCCTGTCGGGCACCGCAACGGCGAAATACCTGATCGAGGGCGGCACCGGCAATGTGATCGGTGTGTGGATCCTGACCGACCAAGAAATCGCGACGCCGGACCCGGACGCCAAGTAGTCGTCTCCGCCCCCACGCTTCACCCGACTGCAGCCCCGCTTATACCGCGGCTCCCTGCCCCATGAAAACCGCCAAAAAACTGTACATCAAGACATTTGGCTGCCAAATGAACGAGTATGACTCGGACAAGATGGCAGACGTGCTGCACGCCTCCGATGGCCTGGTGGCCACATCCGACCCCGAAGACGCCGACGTCATCCTGTTCAACACCTGCTCGGTGCGTGAAAAGGCCCAGGAGAAGGTGTTTTCCGACCTGGGCCGTGCGCGCCAGATCAAGGAACGCAAGCCGCACCTGATCATTGGCGTGGGCGGCTGCGTCGCCAGCCAGGAGGGTGCGGCGATCGTGTCGCGCGCGCCCTACGTCGATGTGGTGTTCGGCCCGCAAACGCTGCACCGCCTGCCGGCCCTGATTGCGCGGCGCAAGAGCAGCGGCAGGGCGCAGGTCGACATCTCGTTTCCCGAAATCGAAAAGTTCGACCACCTGCCGCCGGCGCGCGTCGAGGGCGTGACGGCCTACGTGTCGATCATGGAAGGCTGCAGCAAATATTGCGCGTTTTGCGTGGTGCCCTATACGCGCGGCGAGGAAGTCTCGCGCGGCTTTGACGATTTGCTCACCGAAGTGGCCGGCCTGGCGGCGCAAGGCATCCGCGAAGTCACCCTGCTGGGCCAGAACGTCAACGCCTACCGCGGCAAGACCGACGGCGCGACGGCGAATGGCGCCGTCGCCGACTTCGCCATGCTGGTGGAATATGTGGCCGAAATTCCCGGCATTGAGCGCATCCGCTACACCACCTCGCACCCGAAGGAGATGACGCAACGCCTGATCGACGTCTACGCGAAGGTGCCGAAGCTGGTCTCGCACCTGCACCTGCCGGTGCAATCGGGCAGCGACCGTACCCTGGCGGCGATGAAGCGCGGCTACACCACGCTCGAATTCAAGTCGATCATCCGCAAGCTGCGCGCGGTCCGGCCGGACGTGACGCTGACGTCGGATTTCATCGTCGGCTTTCCCGGCGAAACCGAGGCCGATTTCGAAGCCACCATGAAGCTCGTCGACGAGGTGGGCTTCGATAACTCGTTCAGCTTCGTATACAGCCGCCGACCGGGCACGCCGGCCGCCGATTTGGCGGATGACACGCCGCAGGCCCTCAAGCTGCAGCGTCTCGCACGCTTGCAAAAGCGCATAGATGAGCAAGCTGCAGCCATCAGCGCGGCCATGGTCGGCGGTACCCAGCGCGTGCTGGTCGAAGGTCGCGCGCGCAAGGATGCCAGCGAACTCTCGGGCCGCACCGAAAACAACCGCGTGGTCAATTTCCCCGCCGTCGGCGCGGAAGCGGCAAGCCTGATCGGCACCCTGCAGGACGTGCGCATCACCCAGGCCCTGACACACTCCCTGCGTGGCGAAGTCAGGATGGCCGATTGATGACCTCCAAACCCCCGGTAAAGCCGCATTCGGCGACGCTGCATTTCGAGCCGCTCGACAACAAGCGCCTCGCCAACCTGTGCGGCCCGCTCGACACCAACCTGCGCCAGGCCGAAATCGCACTCGACATCGCCATCACCCGGCGCGGCGCACGCCTGACCCTGAAGGGCCAGCGCGAAGACGTGGCGCGCGGCATGGACCTGCTCGAAGGCTTCTATGCGCGTGCAGACAAGCCGCTCGACATCGACGACGTGCAACTCGGACTGGTCGCGACGCGCGTCGCGGCGATGCCCACCGAAGGCCCGGTGCTGATGACAAGGCGCCGCGATCTGGCCGGTCGCACCCCGAACCAGCGCCTCTATCTCGAACAGATCCTGGCGCATGACGTCACGTTCGGCATCGGCCCGGCCGGCACCGGCAAGACCTATCTTGCGGTGGCCTGCGCGGTCGATGCGCTCGAGCGCGACGCGGTCAAGCGCATCGTGCTGGTACGGCCCGCAGTCGAGGCCGGTGAGCGCCTCGGCTTCTTGCCGGGCGATCTGGCACAGAAGGTCGACCCCTACCTGCGGCCGCTGTACGACGCGCTCTATGACCTGATGGGCTTCGACAAGGTCGGCAAGATGTTCGAGAAGGGCGCGATCGAAATCGCGCCGCTGGCCTACATGCGCGGCCGCCCCCTGACACATTCGTTCATCATTCTAGACGAGGCGCAGAACACCACGCCGGAGCAGATGAAAATGTTCCTGACGCGCATGGGTTTCGGCGCCAAGGCGGTGGTCACCGGAGACCCGACCCAGATCGACCTGCCGCGCGGCAACAAGAGCGGCCTGAACGAAGCCGCCGAAATCCTCAAGGAGGTGCGTGGCATTGCGTTCACGCGCTTTGTCGCCGACGACGTGGTGCGCCATCCGCTGGTGGGCCGAATTGTGATGGCCTATGAGGCCCATACCGCCCGGGCTGCGGAGAGCGGCACGGCCGACGTGATCGACACGATGCTGGGCCGCCCGGGCCAGAGCTTTGCGCGACGCTGAGAATACGCTTGCACCGCATGCCCGCCGTGAACCTGACGGTCCAGATTGCAAGCCGCATTGCCGGCATCCCGGCGCCCGGTGCGTTCCGCAAATGGGCAAGTGCCGCGCTGGCGCACGATGCGACGAGCAAAGTCGAGGGCACGGCCGGCGCTGCCGATGCCGCCACTCTGGTGCTACGCATCGTCAACCGCGCCGAAGGCGTGCGCCTCAACCACGTGTATCGCAGCAAACACGGCGCTACCAACGTGCTTACCTTTGCCTACGGCCGGCAACCACTCGAGGCCGACATCGTGCTGTGCGCCCAGGTGATTACGGCCGAAGCCCGCGCACAGCGCAAGCTGCTGGCCTCCCACTACGCACACCTGACGATCCATGGCGTGCTGCATGCCTGCGGTTTCGACCACGAGAAGCCGGCCGACGCACGGCGCATGGAGGCGCGTGAGATCGAAATCTTGGGTAAACTGGGTCTCGCAAATCCGTATGAAACATGAAAGCCAGCGCGTAGCGCCCCGTACCGCCGGTCTGCGCACTGCCTTTCCTGTTTTCATCGCCACCCGGTATGGATGACCCTTTACCCGCCCCGCACAAGACCAGCCTGTTCGAGCGCCTCTCGGCGCTCCTGATGCGCGAGCCTGAAGACCGCGAACAACTGATCGCACTGCTGCACTCGGCGCGCGAGCGCGACCTGCTTGATGCCGAAGCGCTGGCGATGATCGAGGGCGTGCTGCAAACCTCCGAGCTCGCCGCGCGCGACATCATGGTGCCGCGCGCCCAGATGGACCTGATCGACATCGGCGACCCGATTGAAAAATTCCTGCCGTTCGTGATCCAGACCGCGCACTCGCGTTTTCCGGTGATCGACCAAAGCCGCGACGAAATCATCGGCATCCTGCTTGCCAAGGACCTGCTGCGCGTTTACGCGGGCGAAGAGGTGCGGGTGCGCGAGATGCTGCGCCCGGCGGTGTTCATCCCGGAGTCGAAACGGCTCAACGACCTGCTGCGCCAGTTTCGCGCCAACCGCAACCACATCGCGATCGTGGTCGACGAGTATGGCGGCGTGTCCGGTCTCGTCACCATCGAAGACGTGCTTGAACAGATCGTCGGCGAAATCGACGACGAATTCGATTTCGACGAAGCCGAAGACAACATCTTCACCGACAAGGACGGGCGCCACCGGGTGCGCGCCCTGACCGAAGTGGCCGACTTCAACCGCCATTTTGGCGCAGGATTGCCCGAGGACGAGGCCGATACTGTCGGCGGCCTGGTGATCAACCGCCTCGGGCGCGTACCCAAACGCGGTGAAGTGGTCAGTATCGCCGGCTTCAAGTTCCAGGTACTGCGCGCCGACAGCCGCCAGGTGCACATCCTGCGGGTGGAACGCCTCGCGGTCCCGGCGCCTGCCGTTTGAGCCTTACCCGATCGACGCAGGTGACGGCAATTCGATTCGCGATCGCGCCTTGTGCCGGCGCCGCGATGGTCCTGACATTTGCACCCTTCGGCCACTGGTGGCTGCAACCCTTCCTGCTCGGCCTGTTGTGCGTGCTCTGGCATGGCGCTGCGCCGCGCAACGCCGCGGCCACCGGGTTTGCCTTCGGCATGGGCTGGTTTGGCGCCGGTGTCTCCTGGGTTTACATCAGCATGCACGACGTCGGCGGCATGCCCATGCCGGTTGCGGCGCTCGCGACGCTGCTGTTCGCGATGATTCTGGCCGCCTACACGGCACTGGCCGGCTGGGCCCAGGCGCGGCTCGCGCCATCCCCCTGGGCACGCACACTGCTGGTGATCCCGGCCGCGTTTACCCTTTGCGAATGGCTGCGCGGCTGGGTGTTCACCGGCTTCCCCTGGATCGCGCCCGGATACGCCCATACCGACGGCCCGCTGGCAGGCTTCGCACCGCTGTTCGGCGTCCATGGCGTGACGTTCCTGGCGCTGCTGGTGGCGAGCCTGCTGGCGCACGCAGCCGCCTCGGCGATGTCTGGGAAAGCGTTAGTGCAAACGCTTCTCAGGCCCATCTCCTGCGTCGTGCTGCTGATTGCCGCCGGCCTGGGGCTGGCTGCCATTGAGTGGACGCACGGCAGCGGCAAGCCGCTCACCGTGAGCCTGATCCAGGGCAACATCCCGCAGGAACTCAAATTTGTCGAAGGTCGCTTTGAGTCGACCCTGGACACCTACGTACGCCTTGCCGAGCGACACCCGGCGGAGCTGATTGTGTTTCCCGAAACCGCATTGCCGCGCATGCTGCATACAATTCCGCGCGCCACGCTGGAACGCCTCGATGCCCTCGCCAGCAGCCGCGGCGCCACCCTCGTCACCGGCGTGCCGCGTGCGCAGACGCGCAGCGCCGGCACCGGCTACTTCAACAGCGCCATCAGCCTCGGGCGCGACGCCGGGCTGCATTACGACAAATCCCACCTGGTCCCGTTCGGGGAGTTCATCCCGTTTGGTTTTCGCTGGTTCGTCGACCTGATGCGCATGCCGCTTGGTGACTTCACGTCGGGAGGCCCACGCCAGGTGCCAATGCCGATCGGGGCGCAGCATGTGGCCCTCAACATCTGTTACGAAGACCTGTTCGGCGAGGAGATCATCCGCCAATTGCCCCAAGCGACCTTGCTGCTCAATCTATCCAATATCGGCTGGTTTGGCGATTCGCTGGCGCCGCACCAGCACCTGCAGGCGAGCCGGATGCGCGCCCTCGAGAGCGGACGGACCATGCTGCGCGCCACCAATACCGGTGCGACCGCAGTGATTGATGCGCGCGGCGTGGTGACGCAAAGATTGCCGCTATTCACCGAGGGCGCGTTGCTAGCCACCGTTCAGGGCCGCGTCGGCGCAACACCTTACGTGCTGAGCGGCAACTGGATGGTCATCTCGCTCTGCGCCGGGGTGCTCGCTTGGGCGCTACATCACGTGCGGCGGCGCTCGCGCCAACCAGCTCGCGCGCCAGCCTGAAGGCGGCAAACAGACTGCCCGGGTCAGCCGTGCGCGCCTTCACGGCACTGCCGGCGAGATCAAGGGCGGTGCCGTGATCGACCGAGGTACGGATGATCGGCAAGCCGAGCGTCACGTTGACGCCCAGGCCGAAGGTGGCGAACTTGAGTACCGGCAAGCCCTGGTCGTGATACATCGCCAGCACCGCGTCGGCGCCGGCAAGCACGCCCGGGGTGAACAGGGTGTCAGCCGGCAACGGCCCGCGCACATCCATGCCGGCCTGCCGGCAACCTGCGATCACCGGCGCAATGACGTCGATTTCCTCGCGCCCCAGGTGCCCGGATTCGCCGGCATGGGGATTGAGCCCGGCCACCAGAATGCGCGGACCGGCAATGCCGAATTTGTGCCGCAAATCGTGCTGCAGGACCGCGAGCGTCGCTTCGAGACTCTTGGGTGTAATGGCGCGTGGAACCTGCGCCAGCGGCAAGTGGGTGGTCGCCAGCGCCACGCGCAACACGGCGCCGGGCGCCTTTGCCGAACGCGCCATGGCACCGATCAGCAGCATCACGACGTGCGCGGCAGAGGTGCGCTCGGCCAGATATTCGGTATGGCCGGTAAAGACGACACCTGCGTCGTTGATCACGCCCTTGTGCACCGGTGCCGTGACCATTGCGGCAAATTCGCCGCCGACACAGCCGGCCAGCGCAGCGTCGAGAGTCGCCAATACGTAAGAAGCGTTGCGCGGGTCAAGGTGCCCCGTGCGCACCCGCGCACGCAAGGGGACGTGCCCGATTTCGACGCCGCGCAGCACCTCGGCCGGGTCAAGCCCGAGGCGGCGCGCCCGCATTTCGAGCAAGGCCGCATCTCCCACGAGCACCAGGCTGGCGCCGCGCCACACGCCGCGTCGTGCAGCCAGCATGATGGCGATATCCGGCCCGATGCCGGCAGGCTCGCCAGTGGTCACCGCAATGACCGGGCGCGACGCCGCCATGGCTAGCGGTCTTCGAGCCGGTATTCGACGAAAGTGCGGTCGCGCAACTGGCGCAGCCACTCCTGGTAGGTCTCGTCCGACTTGCGCTCACGCAAGGCCGTGCGCGCCGCCTGGCGCATGCGGTCGCGGCTCATGTCGCCGCTGCCGCGCTCGATCACTTCAATCAGGTGCCAGCCGAACTGGGTCTGCACCGGCTGGCTGATCTCGCCGGGTTTGAGCGCGTCCATGGTCTTTTCGAATTCGGGCACGGTATCCCCCGGGTAGACGATGCCAAGGTCGCCACCTTTGGCGGCGCTGCCATCGGCCGAGTACTGCTTGGCCAGATCGGCAAATTGCGCGGCCTTGTTGACGAGGCGCTCGCGCAGGTCAACCAGGCGGTTGCGCGCCTGGTCCGAGGTCACGATCTGGCTGGTCTTGATGAGGATGTGGCGTGCCCGGGTTTGCTGGACCGTCGGCGTCGTGCCCGTGCCGCGTCGATCGACCATTTTGAGAATGTGAAATCCGTTCGAACTGCGCAGGATTTCGCTCAGCTGGTCTTTGCCGAGCTTCGCCACGCCCTCGACAAACAATTGCGGCAGGCGATCCTGCGGACGAAACCCCATCACACCGCCCGACAGCGCCTCGGGCGCGTCGGAAAAACTCACGGACACCTGCGCGAAGTCCTTGCCGGCCTTGAGTTGCGCCATCGCCTCATCGGCGCGTTTCCGGCGTGCCTCGATCTGGTCGGCGCTGGCGCTCTCGGGCACGCGTACCAAAATGTGCCCCAGATTGAATTCCTCGGCGCCGCTGGAGGCATTTTGCGCCATGAAATTGTCGATTTCGCCTTCGCTGACGACGATGCGGCCGTCGACCTCGCTCTGGCGCAACCGGTTGATCAGGATCTCGGTGCGGACATCTTCACGGAAGCGATTGAAGGGAATGCCGTCACGTTCGAGCACATCGCGAAACTGCGCCATCGACAGCCGGTTGTTTTCGGCGATACGGGCGACCGAAGCGTCGAGCTGCTGGTCGTCGACGCGGATCGCTCCCTCGCGGGCAAACTGGATCTGCGCTCGATCGACGATGATGCGCTCCAGTACCTGTTTCTCGAGGACGTCGTCCGGGGGCGGTGCGACGCGCTGGCGCGCCAGTTCTGCCCGGACCACCCGCATCCGGTCTTCCAGTTCGCGCAGCGTGACAATCTCGTCATTGACCACTGCGACGATGCGATCGGCCAGGATCACGCGCGTTTTCGGCTGGGTCGCGAGGCCTGGAGTCAGCTTGTCGGCCTGGGCAGCAGCAATGCCGGGAATCACGAGCATCGCGCCCAACAGCATGGCCCGCACGCTGCAGGGAAACCTCGTTGTAGAAAGCTTCATTCGTATCGGTCCATGGTTCTTGCGCCAGGCATCTGGTGCTCGTTGAGCTTGGTATAGCCGGGGATGTTGCGCCGAAGCGCGTCAATCGGATTCGACCCGAGGCGCGACAATCCGTTCAGTTCGATCTGGAAAAACAACGCCGTCGTAGTTTGCTGCGCGGTAGTGACGAATTTTTGCAGGACGACGCGCCCCACCCAGCATCCGCCATCGTATTCGACACCGCCCAGGGCCTCCACCAGGCGACTCTCAAGCAGCGAAAAATTGTAGCGGCCGACACCATACCAGTTGTCAGAAAATTTCCACTGCCCTGCAAAGTCTACCTGCTCGATCAGGTCTCGCCGGTAACGGTAGGCCGCCGACACGGTTTTGCCCGCCGCCGGACTCCAACGTACCCCCACGCTGGCACGCTGCGCGGCGCCAGTGCTTGGGTTGTATTGAAGGGCCGTGTCGAGCGTCAACTTCGGAGCAATTTCGCCGGAAAGTGCCGCAAGAAAATCAGAGGTTCGATTGGTGCGCGGGGTTTCGCCGGGCAAAGTGACCGTCTGGGTCGCAAAATAATAACGCTGCGCGAAAGACACCCGAATGCGCTCCCCCGCCTTGTCCGACCCGAGCAGGCGCGACGTAACGCCAAAGGTCACCTGGCTGGCATCCGCAATCCGGTCCTGCCCGGAGTAGATATTGTCGGTAAAAATCTGCGCGAAATTGAGGTCGGGCAGCCCGGAATCGAACACCGGCATACGCGACTGGTCGCGCACCGGCACCCGCAGGTAATACATGCGCGGCTCCAGCGTCTGCGTGTAATTCTGGCCAAAATAATCGGTCGCGCGTTCGAATACCAGACCACTGTCCAGACTGAAACTGGGAACGGTGCGGACAAAGCTGTCCGGCGTGCCGGCCGCATTCTGCTGCAGGAAGTAACGCGTCGAATGCAAAGCGAGCTTGGGCGTCAGGTAGCCGCCGGGCGACAACAACGGATAGCTGATGCTGGGATTGGCGACTACCCGATTCCCTACTACATCTGTGGGATGGGAAAAGCGCGTGAATTCCCCGGCGAAGTTGAGGTCGAACCCGCCAAAATCGAGTTTGCGGGCGCTCAATCCGATCTGCGGCAGCCGATGGTAGGGCTTGGCAAACGGTACCAGCGGATCCTGGAGGTTCTGAAAACTTTGCACCCGCGAGGAAATGTTGAAATACGGGTTGACGTAATTCAGAACGCCTTCGCGCAACAGCGTCCGCTGTGAAGTTGCCGCGATTCTGCTCGACAGGTCGGTGAAGTAGGTATCGTCCGACACCCGATTGACATTGGCGGTGCCCGACCAGCCACCACCAAAACTCTGGCGATGCAGCAGACTGAAGCCGCTGCGGTTGGTGCGCGTCACCTTGTCGTCAGGCAGCCATTCGAGCCGCGCTTCACCCTGGTAATCCTCACCGATGAAGCGGCTCGCAAGGTTGGTCTGCAGGCCGCGCTTGGTCATGAACCGCGGCGTGATGGTCATGTCCCGGTTCGGCGCGATATTCCAGTAGTAGGGTTGCGACAATTCCTGGCCGCTCTGGATGGTGCTGCCAAACGAGGGTGTCAAAAAACCCGACTTGCGGCGTGAATTGAGCGCAAACGACATGCTCGGCACCGACAGGATGTGCATGCCCAGGAAGTTGAGCTGGGCGTTGGTAACCTCGCCGGCATCGCGCCCGTAATCGAGTTTCAGCTCCTTGACCTTGAGGTACCAGTCATCATTGTCGGGACCGCAGGTAGTGTAGACGGCGTCGTCGGCACGGTAATGGTCTTTGCCGAGAAACTCCATGCGCTCGGCGCTGCCGCGTGCGCGATCATTGGCCAGCAGGTAGGTCGATTTGAGGAAAAAGCCGGTTTGCGCGTCAAGCTTCAGGTCCAGCGTGGTGCCGGTGAAAATATCGCCCTCGCGATAAATACGCACGTTGCCGCTGGCCTGCAACTGGTCGTCCAGGGGCTGGTAAACGATGCGGTCGGCCTTGACGTTAGTGCCGCGCTTGCGCAATTCTGCATCGCCTTCGATCACTGTCACACGCCCGGTTTCGCCCGACATCTTGAGTCCTTGCACGAATGCAGGAACCGGGTCGGCGCCGGGGCGCTGGGCAAGCAGGCGTTCGTCGGTCTTGAGCGCCAGCGTTTCCGCAAGCGCCGGCGCCTCACGTGAAGCCGCTTCCTCGCGACGCGACAACGCGCCGCTGGGCCGCACCGGCTCAGCGGAAAGCACCGGCTGCGCGCCGCTTGCGGTCTGGGACGCATCCGCCGCAGCCACCAGGTAGGTCGCCGAGGGCGCCAGCAACGGAATGAACAGGCCCGCCGATCCTGCGGCTGCATCACCGTCCTGATCTGCCGGCGCCGCACCAACATCCAGGGCGGCGAGCGCCGACACCAGTAGTGCCAGGGGGCGCAAAAGGCTGGTGTATTTTTTGCGCAGCATCAGGTGCATGGGGAACACGTTCAAGACCTGCACGAACGCGAGGGCGATTCCGTTAGAATTCAGCCTGAAATTATAAGCCACCCGCCTCGGACTGCCTCGGGTTCGGGCAGGTTCCGCGGCGCCGCCTGCGCCCTGCACACGCCTTACACCCGTCCTGGCCCGCATTCTGATTGCCGGTTACGCAAGCTCCGAACAATGGACCGACTCCCCCTACTCGAACACTGGCTGCGCGGATGCTTTCCGGGCCGGCCCTTCACGCTCAGCCCGGCCTCGAGCGACGCCAGCTTTCGCCGCTACTTTCGCGCCTCCTTTGCAGACGGATCGGCGCCGCTGATCGTCATGGATGCGCCACCGGCCCACGAGGACTGCCGGCCCTTCGTGCGGGTCGCGGCACTGTTGCGCGCGGCCGGCGTGAATGCGCCCGCGGTGCTGGCACAGGACCTGGAACAGGGTTTTCTGCTCCTAAACGACCTGGGTGACACTACCTACCTGGCCGCGCTGGGCGCCGACGCCAGCCGTGCCGACGCCCTCTACCGTGACGCCGTGGCGGCACTGTTGCGCTTTCAACTCGCTTCCACGCCTGGCGTTCTGCCGGCGTATGACCGACCCCTGCTGTTGCGCGAGATGGCGTTGCTGCCGGAGTGGTATATCGGCACACACAAGGGCATGACGCTGACCGATACCCAGCGCAATACCCTGAGGCAGGCGTTTGACGTGCTGCTCGCCAACAACCTGGCTCAACCCACCGTCTACGTGCATCGCGACTACCACTCGCGCAACCTGATGGTGGTTGCCGACAACCCGGCCGACAACCCCGGCGTACTCGATTTTCAGGATGCCGTGTTCGGCCCGATCACCTACGACCTGGCCTCCCTGTTCAAGGATGCCTACATCGAATGGGAGGAAGAACAAGTACTCGACTGGGTGATCCGCTACTGGGAGGCGGCGCGCAAGGCGGGCCTGCCGGTGAATCACGAATTTGCCGATTTCTACCGCGACTTCGAATGGATGGGTTTGCAACGCCATCTGAAAGTGCTGGGCATCTTCGCCCGGCTCCATCATCGCGACGGCAAGGACGGCTACCTCAAGGATCTGCCGCTGGTGATGCGCTACGTGCGCAAGGTGTGCGGCCGCTACGGCGTGTTCGTCGGCCTGCACCGCCTGCTGCATGAAGTCGAGCAGATCGAGACCCGCGCGGGCTATACGTTTTGAACCGGCAACGTGCAGCCGAAGGGGCATCTACGCTTGCGCCGCGCGCCGAGTTTCTGGCGGGGCTCGCAGCTGTTACGCCGATGCTCGCCGGCGCGATTCCGTTCGGCCTGATTTACGGGGTGCTGGCCGTCAAGGCCGGCATGTCGCCGCTGCTGGCGATCGCAATTGCGTCGATCGTGTTTGCCGGGTCGGCGCAATTCATGCTCACCCAGTTGGTGGCCGCCGCGACGCCTGGTGCCTTGATGGTGCTGTCGGTGTTCGTCATCAACCTGCGCCACGCCCTGTATTCGGCGGCACTCGCCGACAAGCTCCAGCCGCTATCCTTGCGCTGGAAGGCGCTGCTGGCCTACCTGCTCACCGACGAAGCCTACGCCGCAGTGATCCGGCGCTTTGACAGCAATGTCTCACCCGGGACGCGCCACTGGTTTTTGTTTGGTGCCGGATTCGGCCTCTGGTTCGTCTGGCAGCTGGCCTGCGTGGCGGGCGTGCTGCTCGGCGGTCAGATCCCGGCACATTGGTCGCTCGATTTTGCCGGCACCTTGACCTTCATCGCCATCGTGGTGCCGCTGTTGCGCGATCGCGCCACGTGGGCCGCCATGTTCGTGGCAGGGCTGGTGTCGCTGCTCGCGTTCGCACTGCCCTACAAGTTGTCGATCATCGCCGCGGCGCTGGCGGGCATGACGGCGGGGGTGGTGCTGGACCATCCGCGAGAAGCGGCATGAGCCTGTGGCTAACCGTGATTGCCGCCGGCATCGCGACCTTCGTGATCCGCTTGTCGTTCATCGGCATGGCCGGCCGCATCGCGATTGCGCCGTGGTTCGAGCGCATGCTGCGTTTTGTGCCGATTGCGGCGCTCACGGCACTGGTCTGGCCGGACCTGTTGCTGGCAAGCGGTGCGGCAACCCTGGGCGAACCGCGCCTGCTGGCCGGCCTCGCCGCTGCCTGCGTCGCCTGGCAAACCCGCAACACGCTGCTCACCATCGCCGTCGGCATGATGATCCTGTGGGGGATGCAATGGCTTCAATGACAGCGCAATGAAAGCGATGATCCTTGCGGCAGGCCGCGGCGAGCGCATGCGTCCGCTTACCGACAGCGTACCCAAGCCCCTGCTCAAGGTGGGCGACAAGGCGCTGATCGTCTGGCACCTGGAGCGCCTCGAACGCGCAGGGTTTGCCGACATCGTCATCAACCATGCCTGGCTGGGATCCTTGCTGGAAGCCACTCTTCGGGCTGATGCCCCGAAAAGCCTTGGTGTTGCTTATTCTCCAGAGGGCGAGGCTCTGGAAACTGCCGGCGGCATTGCCAACGCGCTACCGCTGATCACGACGCGCGACGAGCCGTTCCTGGTGGTCAACGGCGACATCTGGTGTGACTTCGATGTGGGCCGCGCTGCCACCATTGCGCAGCAGATGATGGCGGCGAACCAGCTAGCGCACCTGGTCATGGTGCCGAACCCGGCGCAGCATTCGCAAGGCGACTTTGCGCTCGAAGGCGGGCGTGTGTTTGATGACCGTAATCCCCGGTTCACTTTCAGCGGCATCGGCATTTACCGGCCGGCGCTATTCAGAACCGTGATGCGCGGCGCCAAGGCCAAACTGGCACCGCTGCTGCGTGCAGCCATGCAAGACGGGCAGGTTGGCGGGGAACTGCACCTTGGAGTCTGGGAAGATGTCGGCACACCTGAACGGCTCGCCGCGTTGAATCAGTCTTGAGCCCCAGGCTGACTCGTTACCGCCCCACCGTTGGAGCACCCGTGGCGCCGGAATACAATGCGCGCATGAACTCGTCCACACTCTCCCAGCAGCTGCCCTGGCACGCGGCGCGGCGCGCGCGCCTGACAGATCGCATGCAGGCGGCCGGCGGCGGCATCGCCGTGATCCCCACCGCCCCCGAGGCGGTGCGCAACCGCGACACGCACTTTCCGTATCGCCATGACAGCTACTTCCATTACCTCTCGGGCTTCACCGAGCCCGAGGCGGTGGTGGTGTTGCTGGCCGGCACCGTCAACAAGAGCATTCTGTTCTGCCGTGCCAAGCACGAAGAGCGCGAAATCTGGGACGGCTTTCGCTTTGGCCCGGCCGCCGCGGCAGACGTTTTCGGCTTCGACGAAGCCTACGCAATCGAGGAGTTCGACACCCGCATCGCCCAACTCATGACCGGCCAGTCCAACCTGTTTTACGCGATGGGTTTCGATGGCGCGTTCGATGCGCGCATGCTGGCCGCGATCAACAGCGTGCGCAACCTGGTGCGCACCGGGCAGACACCGCCGGCGTCGACCATCGATGTGCGTACCATGCTCGACGAGATGCGCCTCGTCAAGGACGCGCACGAGATCGACATCATGCGCCGCGCCGCGGCGATTTCGACCGAGGCGCACAAGCGCGCGATGCGTGCCAGCAGACCGGGGCGCTACGAATACGAGATCGAGGCCGAGCTGCTGCACGAGTTCCGCCGCAACGGCTCGGAATACCCGGCCTACGGCTCGATCGTCGCCGCCGGCGCCAACGCCTGCGTACTGCATTACGTCTCGAACGATGCCGCGATGCAGGACGGCGACCTGCTGCTGATCGATGCCGGCTGTGAACTGCGCGGCTACGCGAGCGACATCACGCGCACCTTCCCGGTCAACGGCAAGTTCAGCGGGCCGCAGCGTGACCTGTATGAGATCGTGCTCGCTGCGCAGGCAGCGGCACGCGCCGCCACCCGGCCCGGCACACCGTACAACCTGCCGCACGAGGCGGCGGTCAAGATGCTGGCGCAGGGCATGCTCGACATCGGGTTGCTCACCGGCTCGCTCGACGCCGCGCTCGAACAGGGCAATGCGCGCAGCGGCGGCTATTTCCGCTTCTACATGCACCGCACCGGGCATTGGCTCGGCATGGACGTGCATGATGCCGGCCCCTACAAGAAGGGCAGCCCTGCGGCCAACGCCACGAATGACGCGGGCTCCGACGCAGGCTGGCTGTCGCTGCAACCGGGCAACATGGTGACGGTCGAGCCGGGCATCTACGTGCGCCCGGCGGATGACGTGCCCAAGGCGTTCTGGAACATCGGCATCCGCATCGAGGATGACGCGCTGGTCACGCCGGACGGCTGCGAATTCATCACCGAGGCGTGCCCGCGCACCGTGGCCGATATCGAAGCGCTGATGCGTGGCTGACCCTGCGATCCTGATCGCGGGTGCCGGGCCGGTCGGCCTGACGGCGGCGCTGGCCTTGCGACGAGCCGGGCACGCGGTGCGTGTCGTTGACGCCAAGCCGGCGGGCGCAACGGAAGCGATTGACCCACGTGCCATCGCGCTCTCCCACGGCAGCCGCCTGATCCTGGAGCGGCTCGGCCTCTGGCAGCAGATCGTGGCAACGCCGATCGAACACATCCATGTGAGCCAGCAGGATGGCTTCGGCCAGACCCGCATCGAAGCCGAGGATTACCACCTGCCGGCGCTCGGGCACGTGACGCGGCTCGGCCTGCTCACGAACACGCTGCTGCGGGCCGCCGCCGAAGCCGGGATCGCCGTCACCTTCGACGCCGAGCTGCGCAGCACCGCGCATGCCGATGACCATGTGGCGGCCACAATCAGGTCGGCCGGCGCTGATCATCAGCACACCGCGGCGCTGTTGATCTTGGCAGAAGGCAAGCCCGCAGGTGCAGTGCGTCGCAAGGACTACAGCCAGACCGCGATCGTCACTGAGGCCTGGAGCACCACAGCGCATGAGGGGCGCGCATTCGAGCGCTTCACCCCGGAAGGCCCGCTGGCACTGCTGCCGCTGGACACCGGCCACAGCATCGTGTGGTGCATGCGCGACGAACACGCACAAAACCTGCTGGCGCTGGACAACGAGCCCTTCCTCGCGCGCCTCAACCAGGCCACCAGGTTCGCGCGCCGAACCTGGACCCAGGTCGCGGCGCGTGCCGCGTTTCCGTTGACGCTGTTGCAGGCGCCCGACGGCAGCCATCCGCGTGAATTCGCGCTCGGCAACGCCGCGCAAACCTTGCATCCGGTCGCCGGGCAAGGCCTGAACCTCGGCCTGCGCGATGCGTTTGAACTGGCCGAAGTGCTCCAGCGGGGATTGTCCCTCGACGCACTCGCGCAATACCGCAAGCAGCGTGCGCGCGACCGCGCCGCCACGATTGCGCTGACTGACCAGTATGTATCATTGTTCTCGAACCAGCTGGTGCCAGTGCGAGCGGTACGCGGCGCCGGATTGGCCTTGTTCAACCTGGTGCCGCCGCTGCGCCGCGCGATAGCACGGCGCATGATGTTCGGGGTGCGCTGACCGTCCCTGGCGCGCACCTGCAGTGCGCTTCCTGACGCTGCGCTTTCACTCACCTAAAGTTTTTTCGAGGCGTATAATCCGCGCCCTTCCCCCAGTGCTTAAAAATTAAGCAGTGCGGAAATGCAACAACAGAGGCCGGACCCCTTGACTTCCTTGGCAACCATGCGCATCGGTTCTTTCGAATTGGCCAACAACCTGTTTGCCGCGCCGATGGCGGGCGTTACCGACCGGCCGTTCCGCCAGTTGGTGAAACGCCTCGGCGCCGGCTACGCAGTGTCGGAAATGGTGGCCTCGAACACGGCGCTATACGCGAGCGAAAAGTCAAAGAAGCGCATGGACCACACCGGCGAGTCGGCGCCGATCGCGGTGCAGATCGCCGGTGCGGAGCCGGCGATGATGGCCGAGGCCGTGCGCGTCAATATCGACCGCGGTGCGCAGATCATCGACATCAACATGGGCTGCCCGGCCAAAAAGGTGTGCAACAAATGGGCCGGCTCGGCCCTGCTCACCAACGAAACCCTGGTCGGCGAGATCCTCGATGCGGTGGTCAGCGCAGCGACGGTGGCGCACGGCGTGCCGGTCACCCTCAAGTTCCGCACCGGCTGGGATACCGAGCACCGCAATGCGTTGCGCATCGCAGCCATGGCGCAGAACGCCGGCATCCAGATGCTCACCCTGCACGGGCGCACCCGCGCCTGCGGCTACAAGGGCGCAGCCGAGTACGAGACGATTCGCGCGGTCAAGCAATCGGTATCGATCCCGGTGGTGGCCAACGGTGACATCGACTCACCCGAAAAAGCACGCCATGTGCTCGATGTCACCGGCGCCGACGCCTTGATGATCGGCCGCGCCGCCCAGGGACGGCCGTGGATCTTCCGCGAGATCGCGCACTATTTGAATACCGGCACGCGCCTGGCCGCACCGCACCTCGCCGAAGTCCGCGATGTGCTGATGGCGCACCTGCTCGACCACTACGCGTTCCACGGTGAATACCAGGGCGTGCGCATCGCGCGCAAGCACATCCTCTGGTACACCAAGGGCCTGGCCGATGCACAGGCGTTCCGCCAGCACATGAACACCCTGGACACGACGGACCAGCAATTGCGCGCCGTCAACGATTTCTTTGAACAACAAATGATCCGCCACGAACGGTTGCAGTACAGCGCCGCCAACGATGGCCCGGACATGGAGACGGCAACAGTCACCCTGGAGGAAATTGCTGCATGAGCAAGATCGAGAAGCATAGTGAAATATCCGAATGCGTCAGAAAAAATCTCGACAAGTATTTCCGCGACCTGGACGGCGCCAAGCCCAATCCGGTGTACGACATGGTGTTGCGCGCGGTCGAAAAGCCGATGATCGAAATCGTCCTGCGCGAGGCGCTCGGCAACCAGACCGTGGCGTCGAACATCCTCGGCATCAACCGCAACACCCTGCGCAAGAAAATGCAGATGCACAAGATCAAATGAGAACCCCATGACGATCCAGCAAGCGCTGCTCTCGGTCTCCGACAAGACCGGCGTTCTCGAATTCGCGCGCGCGCTGCACCTGCGCGGCATCCGCCTGCTCTCGACCGGCGGCACCGCCAAGCTGCTGCGCGACAACGGCGTGCCGGTCACCGAAGTGTCGGACTACACCGGCTTTCCCGAGATGCTCGACGGCCGCGTCAAGACCCTGCATCCGAAAATCCACGGCGCCCTGCTGGGCCGGCGCTCGCTGCCAGCCCACGTGGCGATCATGCGCGAGCACGGCATCGACAACATCGACCTGGTGTGCGTCAACCTGTATCCGTTCACGCAAACCATTGCCAAACCGGACTGCACGCTCGAAGACGCGATCGAGAACATCGACATCGGCGGCCCGGCGATGATCCGCTCGGCGGCGAAGAACTGGGAGCACGTCACGGTGGTGGTCGACCCGGCCGACTACGCCCGGGTCCTCGACGAAATCGCGGCCAACGGCGGCGCAACGCTGCGCGAGACGCGCTTCGGCCTGGCCGCCAAGGTCTATTCGCACACCGCCGCCTACGACGGCGCGATCAGCAGTTACCTGACTTCCCTTGCCGCCCCCGACCCGGTGCCTGCGCGCGCCGACTACCCGGGTACCCTGAACCTGCAGTTCACCAAGATGCAGGAAATGCGCTACGGCGAGAACCCGCATCAGAGCGCGGCGTTTTATCGCGAAGCCAGTCCGGCGCCCGGCACGCTCGCCGCCTACACGCAATTACAGGGCAAGGAGTTGTCCTACAACAACATTGGCGACGCCGACGCGGCATGGGAATGTGTAAAAACGTTTGCCGCACCAGCATGCGTGATCGTCAAGCATGCCAACCCTTGCGGGGTAGCCATCGGCCTCAATGCACTCGATGCCTACTCGAAGGCGCTCAAGACCGACCCGACCTCGGCATTTGGCGGCATCATCGCCTTCAACGGCGCGCTCGACGGCGCGGCCGCCGAAGCGGTGGCCAAACAGTTTGTCGAGGTCGTGATCGCCACCGCCTACGACGACAAGGCGCGCGCCGTGTTTGCCGCCAAACAGAACGTGCGCCTGCTCACCGTGCCAATGGGCGATGGCCAGAACCGCTACGACCTGAAACGCGTCGGCGGCGGCGTGCTGGTGCAATCGCCCGACACCAGGAATGTGCAGCAGACGGAGTTGAAAGTTGTCACCAAGCGTGCGCCGGCGGTGGCCGAAATGGCCGACCTGATGTTTGCCTGGCGCGTCGCGAAATTCGTGAAGTCGAATGCGATCGTGTTCTGCGGCGGCGGCATGACGCTGGGCGTCGGCGCCGGGCAGATGAGCCGTGTCGATTCGACCCGCATCGCGTCGATCAAGGCGCAGAACGCCGGCCTGTCTCTCGCCGGTTCAGTGGTGGCGTCCGACGCGTTCTTCCCGTTTCGCGACGGGCTCGACGTGGTCGCTGCGGCCGGCGCCAAGGCGGTGATCCAGCCCGGCGGCTCGATGCGCGACGAAGAAGTGATCGCGGCAGCCAACGAGCACGGCATCGCGATGGTCACCACCGGCATCCGCCATTTCCGGCACTAGGCCGGTCAAGGCAAAGACGCCGGTGCGCATTCTAGGGATCGACCCGGGCCTGCGCACCACCGGCTACGGCGTGATCGAAGCATCCGGCTCGGCACTCGCTTACGTGGCCAGCGGCGCGGTACGCATCCCGACCGGGGACGAATTGCCGATCCGGCTCAAGGCGATCCTCGACGGGCTCGCGGAAGTGATCGCCACCTATCGGCCTGACATTGCCGTGATCGAAAAGGTGTT
>CANJDH010000051.1 GCA_947473125.1 Burkholderiales bacterium | reverse complement strand
GTGGGTGCGGCGCCCGTTGCTGTGCTTGCCGCCCTGCGCCGGCGCCAGTACGTAGGCCAGGTTTTCGATCGCACGTGCCCTCAAGAGTGGCTCCCAGTGCGCCTTTCCGGTGGTGGCCGTGAACGCCGATGGAACAAAAATCACGTCGCATGGCGCGTTTTTCGGCGACAGCGCCCGGTACAGTTCGGGAAAGCGCAGGTCGTAGCAGACCGACAGGCCGAGCTTGCCGAACGGGGAATCGAGCGTGACCGGCGCGTTGCTGCCATGGCGGATGGTGCGCGCCTCGTCGAATTGCTCGACGCGGCCGTCCTCGTGGGTCTTGCGAAAGCCGAACAAATGGATCTTGTCGTAGCGCGCCACGCAAGTGCCGCTGCTGTCAAATACCAGCGAGGTATTGAGGATTTTCTCGGTCGAACCGCAGTCGATCGGGATCGTCCCGCCGACCAGCCATACCTTGTGGCGCGCGGCGGCCGCGGCGAGGAAATCCTGGATCGGTGTCGACTGGCCGCGCAAGTCCGCGGCTAGGGCAAACGGCTCGCGCGCATCGACCTTGTCGGTTTCTTTCTGGCCCATGATGCAAAAATACTCGGGTAGGGCCACCAGTTCGGCGCCCGCGCCGGCCGCCTGCGCGATCAACTCGCCCGCCGCCTTGAGGTTGTCGGCGACGATGTGGTTCGATAGCGTCTGGATCGCTGCGATCTTGTAGGTTTGTTTCATGGCAGGTTTCTTCAGCCGCCGGGGCGCGCCGGCGGCGTGTTGCCCGCCGCAGGCTGCGGCACGCTGCCGTCAGCCTGCGCTTGCGGCAGTGTCTGGATGCGCGCGATTTTCGGGTCGGCCCAGGAGCCGGTCACCGCATACTCGAACGAGAACGCCTTGGAGATCGGGTCCTTGAGCATGCGCTGCGCCAGGTAGCCGATCAAGGCGCCTACCGGGTTAAGGGCGCCGGTGATCACGCCGACCACCGAGACCATGCCACCGGAGAGATCCGGCAGCACCACCACCTTGAGGTTTTGCGTTTCCTTGGCGAGGTCGGTCTCGCCGCTCATCAGCACCGCCGCCGAGACGCTGGTCATCTTGAAGTCGGTAGTGGATAACATGCCGCGCTCGATCTTGCTCGATG
Organism: Burkholderiales bacterium; assembly: GCA_947473125.1. Classification (GTDB taxonomy): domain Bacteria; phylum Pseudomonadota; class Gammaproteobacteria; order Burkholderiales; family JAEUOS01; genus CANJDH01. The sequence goes on along the minus strand of CANJDH010000051.1, from coordinate 32,633 downwards.
CCGACACCAGGTCGTAGGCAAAGCCTTCGCTGAACACGTCGCGAAAATCAAGTGTCAGGCGGCGTGGCAGGGCCTGCAGGCTCATGATGCCGAGGAGCTTGCCGACGCCCGGGTCGGCCTTGAGGAACTGGCCTTTCTCGACGCGCAACTCCAGGTCGCCGCGCAGCGAGGCATAGTCGATGCTGGTCGGCGAGCCTTCCCAGCCGATGTTGCCTTTCAGGTAGCCGCTGCCGGCGCGCACCGTGTTGGCGAAGCCGAGCCGGTCAAGAAGTTTGCCCGAATCAGGCGTGTCGAGCGTGAAGTCGAGCTGGATCGGGCGCCGCGCAACGGCGGCGGGGTTGGCCTGCACCGGTCGCCGCCAGGCCCCGGTTGCGGCCAGCGTACCGTCCGGATTGGCCAGGTTGAGCTTCTGGATGCGCCACTCGCCGGCAATGTTGTTGGCGAGGAACTCGAGCTTGCCAAGCTTCTTGTCGCCAAGCTGAAATTCATCGACCAGCAGGTCGACACCCGGCATGTCTTCGCCGATGCGGTCGAACGGCGTGTCTTCGGCCTGCGCATGGCTCGCGGGGATGATCAGGTTGCGCATGCGCGCGGCAAAACGCCCTTGCATCGCCGCAGTTGCGGGGCGGAACGCGAGCGTGCCATTGGCTTCGCTGGAGGCGAGGTTGGCAACCCAGCTGGTGGTCTCCTGCGCCAGGTTGACGCGCACCTGCTGCAGCTTGCGGCCGAATGCGGTGAGGGTGTCGGCGCGCACCTGGATCTGCCAGGGAGGGGGCAAGCTGGCCACGCTGGCCCCGGCAGCCACACCCGTGGAAACGGCGGCTGTCGCGGGACCGGCCGGACGTGCGCCGAATGCGCGCTGGCGCCAGTCGTCGACGTCGACCAGCGCGGCCGCCGCGTTGACGGCGAGGCCGACGCGCGGCAGTGCAGGCATTGCCTCGTTGATGCCGACTGCGGCACGCACGATGCGCATCGCATCGATTTCTTCGCGGCGCTGCAGGCGCGCCGTCACCACCCGGCCGAGCGTGAAATTCCATTCATCCTCGGTGCGTACGCTACCGGGGGTCTTGACGAAACGCATCGGCCAGGCCTCTGCCGCCGGCTTGTTGAGAGGTGCGGGCAGGTTGATCGCGAGGCCGGCCAGCGTCGAGTCGACGGCGACCTCGCCGCCGCGGGCGTTGACGTTGATGCTGGCGCGCCAGGCAGACCCGCCTGACATCGCTGCGAACACCGGGTCCTTGAGCCAGGCGGCAAGGCCCGGCACCGTGAAGTTGCCCTGCGTGGTCACGGCGATCGTGCCGTTCGGCCGGCTGCCGCCGGCGAGGGTAAACGCACCGCCCAGGCCTTCGCCGCGCACGTTGCGAAACTCGAAACCGCGCTCCGAAAAAGCCAGCACGCCGTTGACCCGGTCCATCTTGGGCAGGCCGTCGTCAAGCAGGAGGTCGTTGTTGACGAACTGGTACTGGCCGCTGAAGCGCGCCGGTTTCGCTGCAGGCGCGACAGGTGCCACCGGCCCAACCGTAATGATCGGGGTGCGTGTCGCTTCAGGGGCAGGCACCGGCGCGGGGCCGAGCGGCAACGCCAGCGTCAGGGCGAGCTTGCCGGGGCCGATACCGCGCATCGACGAGGTGAAGTGGTCAATGTAGCCGCTTATCGGGCTTTGCTCGATGAACTTCAGGAACTCCGCCGTCGACCCTTCGGCGTTGCCGGTCAGTTCGAGCAGGGTTGGCCGAACCGCGAAATCGGCAATTTTCAGGTCGAGGCGGCCGACCCGGGCCCCCACCAGCGTGCCCGCTGCGGCGCTCTTGAACCACATGCCGTTGCGCTCGAATACCAGGTCGCCCTTGATGTCGCTGGCGCGCGGCCAGCTGTCCGCATAAAACAGGCGTCCGCCCTCGAGCTTGATTGCCACCTGGAAATCGCCCGACTTGGGGTCGATGTAGGGAAAGTCGAACAGGTTGCCGCGCAGTTTGAAGCGCACATCCGTCGATTGGCCGGCTTCGACGCCGCTCTTGACCCATTCACGCAGGCCGACTGACAGATTCCGGGGCATGTAACGGTGCACCGCGGTGGCATTGGCGCGCGTCAGGCGGCCGTTCAGGTCGATTAGGCCCGGTGTGCCGGGTGCCGCGCGGAACGAGGCGCTGGCGCTGCCGGCCGCGTCGGTGTTGGCGAAGGCGAGCTGGTCAACTTTCAATTCAAGCTGGCCGTTCGGGAAGCCCCAGCTCATCTGGGCGTCGAGCGTATCGAGCGCCAGGCGCGGGTCGTCGAACACCAGCGGCAACAATACAGCGCTGTCCTTGCTGGCAAGATTGAGCGAGCCGCCTTTTTCGGTGGCATCGAGCGTGCCCGACAGGCCGCTGAAACCCGGGATCTGCTGGTAGGCATTGAGCGCCAGGTCGGTGAACCTGCCGCGCGCGCGGTAGCCGGCCGGCTTGTCGAAGTCGCCCTTCCAGTCAATCTGGAAATCATGCAGCGTGCCGCGCGGGTCGATGTCGAGCAGCAGCTTGCGCAGTTGCGCGTCGAGCGGCAGAAGCTCCGCGATCTTCACGATCGGTTCGAGGCTCAGGGCGTTGGCCTGCAGCTTGATCTCGCCAGGAATTTCCCGGCCGGCCCCGATCACCGGGGCGATGTTCGGGGCGATTGTCTGGAACGTGAAATCGGCCGGCGCCAGACGCACGCCGTCATTGGTGGTGAGCGCCACCTGCTTGCCGCTGACTTCAAAACCGGTAACCCGCTTGGCGCCAAAGCGCAGGAAGCTGAAGCCGATCCCGGGATTGCGCAGTTCGCGGGCGCCGATGCGCCCCTGCAGGTTGGACAGTTCCAGCGGCGCCAGATCGCGGCGCAGCCTGACCCGGGCGTTGTTGAGCGAGACGTCGGCGGTAAATTGGGTCAGGTGGCTGCCGCTGAATCCGGCCCAGGTGCGCAGGCTGCCGACGCCACTGCGGATGTCGGCCGGGTAATCGATCCAGGCGCGCCAGGCGGCGATGTCGATGCCAGTCAGGTCGGAATAGACCTCGCCGCGCCACTCTGCCAGCCGATTGAGCGACTCACCGCGCACGTCGGCGCGCACATCGAGGGTGCCGCCGAGGCGTCGTGGCGGCGTGCCTTTGAGGGCGATGCGATGCCGGTCGCCGTTGTTGCGCGCGTCCAGGTGGATGTTGGCGAGCGCCAGTTCCGGCGCGGCGCGCAGTTCGTCGTTCCAGCGCAATCGCGACTCGCGCACCACGATGCGCCGCTGGCCGAGGATCCAGTCCGATATCTGATCCGGGCTGCCGTCTTCCTTGAGTTCGATGCCGCCGACGGAAAGCTTGCCGCGACGGTCGCGGCGAATGTCGAGGTCGGCGTTGGCGATGTCGAGCTCGTGCAGGCGCAGCTCGCCGAACGGGATCGACAGCCACGACAGGGTGACCGAGACATAAGGCAGGGTCAGCGCGGTGCGCCCCTTGGCGTCGTATACCTGGACGGCGCGCAAATCGAGGTCCGGGCGCAGGCCGTCCCAGCCGGCCTGCACGCTGCCGATCGACACCTTCAGGCCGGTGGCGCGGGTCAACGCTGCCTCGATGTCGGGGCGGTAATTTTCGACTTGCGGCAGCACCGCATAGCGCAGTGCCAGCACGGTCAGCGCAAACAGGAAAAACACCGTCCACGCGAGGCGCTCGACCCAGATCAGGGTGCCGCGCACGAAACGCACGGCGCGCACAGTCAACGGGCCGCCGTAGGAAAGATGAGACGCAGCCATGAGCTATCCAATGTAGCATAGGAACGTCCCCGAAACGCCCTCGCCGAAGCTGGTGCCGACGCGGGTTTACATCTGGAAACAATGACTTCAGAACCCTGCTGCGCCGCTTTCAGCGCTTATGCCCGCTCCCGCCTCGCGGCGACCCCTGATTGGGCGCCGCGGCTGGCGGCTTGGGCGCTGGCGCCCTTTCGGCGTGAGGTGATGACGCAACGCCTCGCCACAGCCACCGAAGCGACGCTTGACCGCACCATGCGCGAGCTGCGCCGCGACGTGCTCCTCACCGTGATGGAGCGTGATTTGGCGGGCCTGGCGTCACTTGGCGAAGTGACGCAGGCAATGACCGAGCTGGCCGAAGAAACCATCGCGGCCAGCATCGCCGTCATCGAGGCCGAGATTGCCCCGCGTTTCGGGGTGCCGTACGGCGAAACCGGCGCGGTGCAGCGCCTGCACGTGGTTGGCATGGGCAAGCTCGGCGGCGGCGAGCTCAATGTGTCGTCAGACATCGACCTGATCTTTCTCTACCCCGAAGAGGGCGCCACACGGGGGGGCAGCGTCGCAGTGTCTAACCAGCAGTACTTCAACGAACTGGGAAAACGCCTGATCCAACGCCTGTCGAATGTCGACGCCAACGGCTACGTGTTTCGCGTCGACATGCGCCTGCGCCCCTGGGGAGACGGGCCGCTGGCGATGAGTTTCGACGCGCTCGAAAACTACTTCGTTGCCCACGGCCGCGACTGGGAGCGCTATGCCTGGATCAAGGCGCGGGTCCTGACTGGTGATTGTGGCGACGGGTTGATGAAGACGGTGACGCCGTTTGTGTTTCGCCGTTATCTCGATTTCGGCGCAGTCGAGTCGCTCAAGGGGCTGCACGCCGAGATTCGCCGCGAGGTAGCACGCCGCGACCTGTCCGACCACGTCAAGCTCGGCCCCGGCGGCATTCGCGAGATCGAGTTCGTGGCCCAGGCGCTGCAGATGATTCGCGGTGGGCGCGAGGCGCGGCTGCGCTCGCGGCCCACCGTGCCCACGCTCATCACCCTGGCCGACCTCGGCCTGTTGCCGCGCGATGTGGTCGACCAGTTGTGCGAAGCCTACGACTTCCTGCGTCGCGTCGAACACCGCCTGCAATATGCCGAAGACCAGCAGACCCACACGCTGCCGCAGCACGACGAAGCGCGCGCGCGCCTGGCCGTGGCGATGGGCTGCGCGGACTGGCCCGCGTTCATGGGGGTGCTCGACGCGCAGCGCGCCAACGTCAGCCGCCACTTCGATTTTATTTTGGGCGATGCCGTGGAACCCGCTCCCACCAACGGCTCTGGAGAGCATGCTTCTGAAACCCTTGTGGGACAGGGCTTTGCGGACAGTGACGAATTGAATCGCCTGATCAGGGCAACGCAGGAAGGCAGCAAGATCAAGCGCCTTGCCGGCGCCAGTCGCGAACGCTTCGTGCAACTGCTGCCGCACGCGGTGGATGCGGCGCGCGCCACCGACGCGCCGGACGTTGCCTTGAAGCGCCTGCTCCATTTCCTCGAAGCCATCGCCTCACGCGCAAGCTACCTCGCGCTGCTGATCCAGTCGCGCGCGGCGCTGCTGCGCCTCGCCAAGTTGCTGGCTGCGTCCGAATGGGCCGCGCAATACCTCACCACGCACCCGATCCTGCTCGACGAACTGCTCGACGAGCGCATGCTCAATGCAGCCCCCGATTTTGCGGCGTGGAGCGCGTTTGCCAGCGCGCAATTGCAGGCCCAGCGGGGCGACCTCGAAGCGCAAATGAATGTCCTGCGCGAAGCCCACCAGGCGCAGGCGTTTCGGCTGCTCGCACAAGACCTGCAGGGCTTGCTCACGGTCGAAGTGCTGGCCGACCATCTTTCGGAGCTGGCCGACCGCACCCTGCAACTGGCGCTCGACGCATGCTGGTTTGCGTTGAAGGAAAAGCACCAGCCGGTACCGCAATTCACCATCATCGCCTACGGCAAACTGGGCGGCAAGGAACTCGGCTACGCCTCAGACCTAGACCTCGTCTTCATCTACGACGACACGCATGAACGCGCGGCCGAAATCTACGCCCGCCTCGCGCAGCGCCTGCTCACCTTCATGGAAACCCGCACCACCGCAGGCCGCCTGTTCGAAACCGACACCCGCCTGCGCCCCGACGGCGACAGCGGATTGCTCGTCACCAGCCTGGTCGCCTTTCGCGACTATCAGGAAAAACGCGCCTGGCTTTGGGAACACCAGGCCCTCACACGCGCACGCTTCTGTGCGGGCGATGCCGCCATCGGCGCCGCGTTCGAAGAAGTGCGCAAACACATCCTCACCCTGCCGCGCGAGCACGCCAAGCTGATCGAAGAAGTCAACGCGATGCGCCAGAAAATGCACGACGGCCACCCCAATAAATCCCAATTGTTCGACTTGAAGCACGACGCCGGCGGCATGGTCGACATCGAATTCTGCGTGCAGGCGCTGGTGCTCGAGCATGCGCGCACCCATGCGCCGTTGATCGACAACAAGGGCAACATTGCGCTGTTGTTGCGTGCTGGCGAGACCGGCCTGATCGACAAGGCGGTAGCGCAGGGCGCGGCCGATGCCTACCGCACCTACCGCAAGCACCAGCATGCGCTGCGCCTCAACAATCAGGAATATGCGCGGCTGCCGCAGGAGGCGGTGGCAGAAGAGGTGGCGGCCGTGCTGGTACTTTGGGCTGCGGTGGTGGGAGCGCGCATAACCTAGCGCGATGGGCGCATCGGTCGGTTGATGGCAATTGGAGCCGCCTGCAGCACGTTCCGCCCCCGTTTCCAGACCCCCCTCGCTGCTTGAACCGGGCTTAGGCCGCTGCAGCGATCATGTCCGCTGCTTTTTCGCCGATCATCAAGATGCTGGCATTGAGGTTGGCAGATGGAATCATCGGCATGATGGAGGCGTCGGCGATGCGCAGCCGCGCAACGCCGTGCACCCGCAATTGGTCGTCCACGACCGAGTCCGTCCGGGACGCGGCACCCATGCGGCATGTGCCCATCGGGTGATAGGCGGTGTTGCCAGTGCGCCGGGCATGGTCGAGCAACTCTTCATCGGTCTGTCGGTCTGCGCCGGGCCAGCGTTCCTCGGCCACGTAGGGTTTGAACGGTTCGCTGTGCAGGATGCGGCGGCTCCAGCGCATCGCGGCGAGCAGGACGCGGTGGTCTTCTTCCTCGCCCAAATAATTGCCTTGAATCTCGGGCGGCACGAATGGGTCAATCGAGGTGGCGCGCACGTACCCGGCGCTGATTGGCCGTTGCTGCCAGCATGCCACCGTCGCTCCAGGAAAGCGGTCCAGGCCCGATTGCACCCCGTCGGGATAACTCGCCGGCGTGAAGGTGAGCTGGATGTCGCCGTGCTCCAGGTTCTCGGCGGATTTCCAGAAGCAGTACACCAGCGTGGGCGTGAGCGCCAGGGCGCCGCGCCGCGTCAAGGCGTAGTTGAGTACTTCGCGCACCAGCGGCAGGCCGCGCACACGGCCATTGATGGTGGCCATGTCCTGAATGCGCACCACCGAGCGCACCGCGTAGTGATCGCGAAAGTTCTTGCCGACGCCAGGCAAGTTGTGAACGACCGGCGCGCCGATCGATTGCAGATGCGCAGCACTGCCGATACCGGAAAGCTGCAAAATCTGCGGTGAGGCGATCGCGCCAGCGCTGAGGATCACCTCGCGACGGGCCCTGACCACGCGGCTTGGCGTGTCGCGGCCGCCGACTTTGAAGCAAACACCCCTGGCCTCTTTGTCTTCAACCAGGATGCGCTCAACCCGGGCATTGGTGATCACGCGCGTGTTGCCGCGCTGCATTGCCGGGTACAGAAACGCGCGCGCCGGGCCGACCCGGCGGCCGCGAAACACGCTGCGCTGCGCGTAGGCGATGCCTTCTTGCGCGCGACCGTTGTAATCGGGGTTGTGCGGAATGCCGAGCGACTGGGCGCCGCGCATGAAGGCATCACACAGCGGGTCGGCCTCCTCAATGTCGGTGACCGTGAAAGGGCCGTCGCTGCCGTGATAGCCGGCGTCGGCTGCGCCGATTTTGCGCTCACTTTTCATGAAGTACGGCAGCACGTCGTCATAGCCCCAGCCGCGGTTCCCGGCATCGGCCCAGCCGTCAAAATCGCTACGCTGGCCGCGGTTGTAGATGTGGCCGTTGATCGAACCGGAACCGCCGAGGGTCTTGCCGCGTGCGTGGGTGATGGCGCGCCCGTTCAAGCCGGGGCTGGCAACACCGGGGTACATCCAGTTGATGTCCGGGTTGCGCAAGGTGTAGAGCACGCCCGCCGGAATGTGGATGAAGGGGTTGCGATCAGGCGGCCCGGCTTCAAGCACGCAGACGCTGTATTTGCCGCGCTCAGAAAGGCGCCCGGCCACCACGCAACCGGCGGTGCCGGCACCAATGACGATGTAGTCGTACGATTCTTGACGCATGGAGACAAATAGTATTCCAGCTGGCCATTCCCCCTTGTGCTTCAGTCGCGCGCGAGCGCTATAGTCTTTCCTCCACCCTTCATTGACGCATTCACTCCAGAGGAGTTCATCCCGCCATGACCACCCCACCCCAGCGCCCCCAAGCCACGCCCGAAGTGCAGGTCGATAGCGAACGCCTGCGCGTGACCAGATGGTCGTTCGCCCCGGGGGCCGAAACCGGCTGGCACCGCCATGAGATGGACTATGTGGTGGTACCCGTGGTTGACGGCACGCTGCTGATTGAAAACGGCGACACCAGCCAGCCGTTTGCGCTGGTCGCCGGGCAGTCGTATGCGCGCAAGGCCGGGGTGGAGCACAACGTGGTGAACGGTTCGGCGCACCCGATCGCGTTTGTGGAAATCGAGCTGCGCTAGCGCCACCTTGGAGAGGCGCTATTTCAGCAGCCACTCCAGCGCGTGCAGCACCAGCATGCCGCCGACAATCGCCAGGATGGTGCTGCGCCACACCAGGGCGACCCCGAAACTGACCATGCCGGCAATCAGTTTGGCGTTGTGGATCGACACATCGATGGCACCGTTGGTGATGAACAGTTCGGGTACGGCGATCGCGGCGAGCGCTGCCGCGGGCGCGTAGCGCAGCGAGTTCTGCACGATCGGTGGCAGGTTGAAGCGCCCCGCGAAGACGATCAGCGTGGCGCGGTTGACGATGGTCACCAGCGCCATCCCGGCCACCACCAGCCACAGGTACCAACCGCCGATGCTCATGCATGCCTCTTCGCGAAATGGTCAACCAGTGCGCCGCTGACAATCCCGGCCACCGCGCCCAGCACCAGGCCCAGCTTCATCGGCATGGGCGAGGCAGCCAGCGCCACGCCGCCGCCGACCAGTGCCGCGGCGAACTCGCCGCGCGAACGCACCACCGGCGCCACCAGCGCGAGGATGCCCAGGGTGGCAGCAAACTCCAGGCGCCAGGCCGGCGGCACCTGGGTGCCGGCCAGCACGCCCAATACGGCCGACAGGCACCACACGACTGCGAGGATCATGCCGCCGCCCAGAAAGAACCAGTGGCGCAACGCCCAATCGGGCTTGTCCTGGATGCGGCGCATGAACATGGCAAAGCCGGTGTCGGTGACAAAGTAGCCTAGCAGCAGGCGCCAACGAAACGGCAGGTGCTTGAAGTAAGGGGCCACGGTGGCGCTGTAGATCACGAAGCGCAGATTGACGATGAACGCGGTGAGCAGGATTACCAGCACCGGCGCACCCGCCGTGAGCAGCGGCAGCGCCGATATTTGCGCGGTGCCGGCAAACACCATGAGCGTCATGGCAATCGCCGCTTCGGCCGACAGGCCGGCGGCCTTGGTGGCAATGCCAGTGACCATGCCGAAGGGGATGGTGCCGGCCAGAAACGGCGCTACCGACCGGGCTCCCGCGAGCAGCGCGCTGCGCGGGGTGTCGGTTTCGTTGTCCTCCCTGACGGTCACGCCGCCGCGGGCCGCCGGCGCCGCGCGGCGAGCCACAGGATCGCACAGGCCACCAGCACCAGGAACGGCAGCGAGCCGTAGTTGAGCAGCTCCCAGCCGCGCGTGGTGACCAGCGCGCCGGACGAAAACGAGGACAGCGCCATCGTCATGAAAATCAGGAAGTCGTTGGCGCCCTGGGCCTTGTTCTTTTCTTCCGGGCGGTAGGTTTCGGTGAGCAGGGTGGTGCCGCCGATGAACAGGAAGTTCCAGCCGACGCCGAGCGTGAACAGGGCGATCAGGAAATTCATGATGTCGACACCGGCCAAGGCCACGCCGACGCACACGAACATCAGCACGCTGCCTACGAACATGATGGTGAGCACACCGAAGCGCCGGATCAGGTGGCCGGTGAAAAACGACGGTGCGAACATGCCGATCACATGCCATTCGAGCACCAGCGCCGCGGCGGAAAACGGATGCTGGCAAATTTTCACCATTGCGATCGGCGTTGCCGTCATCAACAGGTTCATCACGCCGTAGCCGACTACTGCACCGAGCGCCGCGACGATGAACACCGGCTGCGCCATGATTTCGCGCAACGGGCGGCCGCTGCCCTTTTGCTCGGACACGGTCGGCGCCGGAAAGCGCACGAACTGGATCACGATCAGCGACAGCACCGCAAACACCACCAGCGACGCGTAGGTGCCGGCGAAGCTGACGGACAGCGCGTCGATCGAATATTTGGTGAGATTGGGGCCGATCACGCCGCCGATCACGCCGCCGGCGAGCACCCAGGAAATCGCGCGCTCCTTCCACTGTGGCGGCGACACCTCGGTCGCGGCGAAGCGGTACAACTGGCCGCAGGCGTTATAGACCCCGACCAGCATCGTGCCCAGGCACAAAAGATAGAACATCTTGTGGTACGCGCCAAGCGCCGCCACCAGCACGCCGAGCATGCCGAACAGGGTGCCGACCGAAAAGCCGACACGGCGCCCGTAGCGCCGCATCATCTTGGCGATCGGCGCCGAGGCGAGCGCCGAGCCGATCACGTAGGAGGTCACCGGCACGGTGGCCATCGCCGCATTCGGCGCCAGCGCCAGGCCCGCGAGGCCGTTGATCGCGATCATCGAGACGTTGTTGGTGAACAGCAGCGCCTGGCACGCGACCAGCAGGAAGATGTTGCGTTTGGGGTCGTCGGCTTGCTGCACTGCGTCGGTCACGGTGAGTTCTTTCGGGTGAAATTGGCTGGAAAGCCTTGGTGGGAACGAGTCTTGGAGGGGCGCCTCATTCGCCTTCATACGCGGTCTGGCGCACTTCGGTGAATTTGCCGTTGGCGAATTTGAGCACTTTCAGGTTGCCGCCGGCGTAATAGCGCGCAGACAGTATCACTTCATCGACGCCGTCGCCGTCGAGGTCGGCGACCAGCATCACTTGCGCGGCAAAACTGCCGCTGCGGTTGCGCTCGATGCCGCCCGATGGGCCGGACTGATACAACGTTCCTGCCGCCACACCTTCGGCCGTCGCGGCTACGATCAGGTTGACGGTATTGTAAGTCGGGCCCGGCGCCGCACTGTTGGCGATGGCGCCGATCAGAGCCAGCGCGGTCGGGGGTCGGCCCGGCGCGAGCACTGCGTGAAATGCATGGCCGAACAGTTCCGCCGGTTCCCCGAGCAAGGGCACGATGCGCGCGCGCCATACAGCAGGCGCGTCCCCGGGCGGTGCAAAGCGCGCATCGGTCGCGGTGCCGCCGGTATTGGCCAGTCCGTAGCTTCTCCAGCTTTCATCGGGCGTTTTGACCGACACGCGGCGCGGCGGGTAAACGCCGATCGCGCTGCGGTCTTCTTCAATAGCCGCACCGGCGGCCTCGGCGCCGGCTTCGGCAAGATAGGCGCACGCACCCTTGTCGCTGCCGCGCGCAATCGTGACGATGCGGGTGAAGACCCGCTCCGAGGCGCTGTTGGCCGCATCGACCACGCCAAATACCAGCCGCGCGCCGGCAGGCACCAGGGCCTCGGCCTTGTGCGGAAGCACCACGACGCGGCCGGATGCAACTGCGGCTTTGCGTACGGCGTCGCGCGCCAGTGCGCAAAGTCTGGCGTCATCTGGCAATTCCAGGAAGGCCTTGCCGCGGGTATCGATGAACCCGGGCCACCAGCGCGCAGCGCCTTGGGCGTGCGCCCCGACACCTTGCGCACCGAGCAATGCGCTGGCCAGCAGCCATGCAGTGCGGCTACTGCCCATCGTTGTCTTCAGCGAACAAAGAATCGGAGAGGCGGGCGTGTTGCAGCCATAGCATCCATCCAGCCCAGGCTAGGCCCACAAGCATCAGGGCGCGACCCAGCCAGCCCGAACAGATGCCGATGGCGTGCGCACGCTTGAGCAGGCCCAGGTCGCCGAAGATATTCTGCCAATCGTGTCCGTCGCTGTCGGCGCCGGTGCGGCCGTCGAGCAGCATCAACTGCGGGTCGAAGGCGTCGTACATGTAGATGCCCATGTCGGCCACCGAAAAGCCGAGCAGCCAGAAGAACAGTGCCGCACCGAACGGGTCGCGGCGTTTGAACAACAGTGCGCCGCCGAGCACGATTGGCATCAGGTGCTGGCCGAGCGTGCCGCCGAGGATCATGATGAATTGCCCGAACCAGCGGAAGATCGCGTAGTGCCCGGCTTCATGAAAGGGTGTGAGCACGAGGTGCAGGAAGCGGCTGCCGGGGTGGCCCTCGATGATGCTGTAGTCCTTGAAGATCCAGATGCTCCAGAGCGAGAACAGCACCAGCAGTGCAATGCGTCCCTGCCAGTTGAGGCGCGCCACGCGTGGCGGCACATGCGACAGCATGCCGGTGACCCGGCCAGCCACAGTGGCGGCGGCTGGCGCATCGTCGGCCAATTGCTGGGTAATCTCGAGGTCTTTGCGCGCGGCGACAGCCTTGAACTTCGCCAGCACCAGGCTGCAGGCCGGGCATGCGGCCGGGAATTCCTGTTTTTCCGGCAGCGGCGCGTGGCCGCACTTCGGGCAGGCTTCAAACATGGGGTCGGGTTGCGTCGAAGCAGGGGTTGCCCCGATTGTAGAGCGTCGCTGCGCGCAATCCGCGCTAAAATTGCACCTTCAATAGATCAATGCATTCACTCGGAGAGATCAAGATGTCGATGGCCGACCGCGATGGTTTTATCTGGTTCGACGGCAAGCTCGTGCCCTGGCGCGAAGCCACCACCCATGTGCTGACCCATTCCCTGCACTATGGCCTGGCCACGTTTGAGGGTGTGCGCGCCTACAACACCACCTCGGGGACGCAAATTTTCCGGCTCGCCGACCACACCCAGCGCTGGCTCAATTCGTCCAAGATCTACATGATGGACCTGCCCTACGGCAAGGAAGAATTGATGGAAGCGCAAAAGGAAGTGGTGCGCGCCAACAAGCTCGAGTCCTGCTACCTGCGGCCGATCGCGTTTTACGGCTCCGAGAAAATGGGCGTCTCGCCGGTCGGTGCCAAGGTGCATGTGGCGATCGCTGCCTGGCCTTGGGGTGCGTACCTCGGCGAAGACGGCCTCGAAAAAGGGATTCGCGTCAAGACTTCCAGCTACACGCGGCACCATGTCAACGTCAACATGGCGCGCGCCAAATTCTCCGGTACCTATGCCAACTCGATCCTCGCCAATCGCGAAGCGGTGATGCACGGCTACGACGAGGCGCTGCTGCTCGACGTCGACGGCTTTGTCGCCGAAGGCGCGGGCGAGAACCTGTTCATCGTCAAGGACGGCGCCCTGATCGAGCCGGAAATGGGCTCGGCCCTGATCGGCATCACGCGTGCCTCGGTGATCGAGCTGGCCCGCGACCTCGGCCTCAAGGTGCACGCACGGCGCATGACGCGCGACGACATCTACATCGCCGACGAGGCCTTCTTCACCGGCACCGCTGCCGAAGTCACACCGATCCGCGAGCTCGACGGCCGCAACATTGGCGCCGGGCGCCGCGGCCCGATTACCGCGAAGATCCAGAAGGCTTTTTTCGACGTGGTTGCCGGCAAGAGCAAAAAATACGCGAAGTGGCTGACCCCGGTCGGCAAATTGACCGGCAAGCCATCGGCCAAGCCCAAGGCGGCGCCGGCCAAAAAAGCCAAAGCCAAAAAGTAGGAGCCCGACATGAGCACCGGATCGGCCACCCAGGAAATGCCCGTTGTCATGCTCGACGCGCAGGACCTGCCGGCGTTTTGCCCGAACAAGACCATGGCCTTGTGGAACCAGCACCCCAAGGTGTTCCTCGATGTCGCGACCACCGGCGAGGCAGCCTGCCCCTACTGCAGCACGATCTACCGGCTCAAGGGCGGTGCAGCGCAGCACGGGCACTAGGGCTGACTAAGGCATGCCGGAATCCTCGTTGAAACTGATCATTCTCGACCGCGACGGCGTCATCAACGAGGATTCCGACCTCTACATCAAGAGCGTTGCCGAATGGCGCCCGCTCAAGGGTTCGGCGGAAGCGATCGCGCGGCTCAACCATGCCGGTTACCGGGTAGTGGTGGCAACCAACCAGAGCGGTGTCGGGCGCGGCCTGTTCGACATGGCAACGCTCAACCTGATGCATGAAAAGATGCACAAGGTGGTGGCGCAGGCGGGCGGGCGCATCGATGCGGTGTTTTACTGCCCGCACAAGGACGACGACCATTGCACCTGCCGCAAGCCCAAGGCCGGCATGCTGCAGGAGATTGCGCGGCGCTTCAACCGCAGCCTCAAGGGCGTGCCTTGCGTCGGTGATGCGATCCGCGACATGCAGGCCGGTGCCGAGGCCGGCTGCGAACTGGTGCTGGTCAAGACCGGCAAGGGCATGAAGACCCTGGCTGCCGGCAACCTGCCGGCCGGCACGCGGGTGTTCGACGACCTCGCTGCCGTAGCCGCGCACTACTGCGCATAACGTTCTCCTGATGCTGCTGCTGCGCTCTGTTGTGTTCTTGTTGTTCCTGTTCATCACGGTGGCGCCGTGGGGGATGATGTCGTGCCTGGCGTTTCCACTGCCGATGCCGCGCCGCTACCACCTGATTACCTTCTGGACCACCATCGCGGTGTGGGGCGCGAAGCACATCGTCGGCATCGACTACCGCGTGATCGGCCTCGAGAACGTGCCGGACCGCGCCAAGGAGGGCGGGGTGATCTTTCTCGCCAAGCACCAGTCGCGCTACGAGACTCTCCTGTTCCGCACCCTGTTCAAGTACATGTGCTACGTGTACAAGCGCGAGCTGCACTGGGTGCCGTTTTTCGGCTGGGGCATCGCGTTGTGCGACATGATCCCGATCGACCGCGCCCGTGGCAAGGAAGCGCTCGATCAGGTGGCGCGGGTCGGCGGCAAAAAGCTGCACGAAGGCTGGAACATGGTGATGTTCCCGGAAGGCACGCGCGTCGACCCGGGCCAGAAGAAGCGCTACAAGATCGGCGGCACTTATCTTTCAATCGCGACGCGCGTGCCGGTGGTGCCGATCGCCCACAACGCCGGCGATTTCTGGCCGCGCGGCAAGTGGATCAAGAAGCCCGGCACCGTGACGGTCGTCATCGGCGCGCCGATCCACCCGGGCGAGATGAACGCCGAGCAGCAGATGGCCAAGGTCGAAGCCTGGATCGAAGCCGAGATGCGCGCCAGCTTTGGGCACCAGTACGCCGGTGCGGCGGCGGCATGATGCGCCACCCGGCCTGACGCCATGTTTGGCCTGCCCCAGCTTGAATTGCCCTTTTTCTGGACCAAGCCGGCCCCTGACAAAGGCAATGGGGCCAGGAGCGGCTCGAGTCAACGGCCGTCGGGAAGCATTCCGGAAGAGCCGCGCACCATAGCGTGCGGCGGGCAGGAGATTCGCTATGTGGTGCGGCGTTCGGCGCGACGGCGCAGCCTCGGCTTGCAGATTGATACGCGCGGCTTGCGCGTGGCGGCGCCCCTCAAGGCGCGGCAGGCCGAGATCGACCGGCTGATTCTGTCGAACACGGCGTGGATCCTGGCCAAGCTGCGCGAATGGCAGCGTCCCGAATACCAGGCGGCACGCGCCTGGGCTCCCGGCGATCCGATCGCCTTGCTCGGCAGCGTTCGGCCGTTGCGCATTGCACAAGGCAGGGCGGGGCTTGCGAAATTTGACGATGCCTTGATCCTGACGGTGCCCAAGCCCGATGACGAAGCCGTGGTGCGCGCCAGGCTGCGCGATGCCCTCAAGGCCGAGGCGCGCGCCTGGTTTGCCGGGCGCCTCGGGCATTACGCACTTCGCTATGGCGTCGATACACCGACCCTGCGTATTTCGCAGGCCGTCACGCGCTGGGGTTCGTGCGCGCGCGATCGTGATGGCGCGCACCGGGTCTCGCTCAACTGGCGCATGATCCACTTCGAGGGCCGCCTGATCGATTATGTCGTCGCCCACGAGATCGCCCACATCAAGCACATGCACCACGGCCCGCGTTTTTGGAGCGCGGTGGCAAAGCTGTATCCTGACTATGCCGATGCGCGCGATGAGATCAGGCGGCGCACACTTGAACTGCCCAACATCTAATCGCACAGGGGAATCACCATGCCACGAATGCTCCACACCATGCTGCGCGTCGGCGAGCTGCAGCGCTCGATCGATTTCTACACCAAGGTCATGGGCATGAAGCTGCTGCGCCAGACCGATCGCCCCGACCAGAAATATTCGCTCGCGTTTGTCGGCTACGACACCGAAGACAACACCTCGGTGATCGAGCTGACCTATAACTACGGCGTCGACAAATACGACCTCGGGTCGGCCTTCGGCCACATTGCCGTCGGCGTTGATGATGCCTACAAGACCTGTGCGCAGGTGAAGGCCGCGGGCGGCAACGTCACGCGCGAGGCCGGCCCGGTCAAAGGCGGCACCACCGTGATTGCGTTCGTCACCGATCCTGATGGCTACAAGATCGAGTTGATCGAAAGCGCTTGAGCGCCTGGCGCGCTCAGGTTGGCCCGATCAGGTTTGCCAGCGCCACGTAGCGCGCCACGTCGATTTCCTCGGCGCGCGCGCCCGGGTCGATGCCCGCCGCTTGCAGCTGCGCATCCGTGACCCTGCCTTTGAGCGTATTGCGCAGCGTCTTGCGGCGCTGGCCGAATGCCTGCGTCACCAGTTCGCCCAGTGATTTCTCATCGTGCGCGTTGCGCGCGCAGGCGGGCTTGGGGACCATGCGCACCACCGCCGAGTCGACTTTGGGCGGAGGGTCGAACGCCTCAGGCGGCACATCGAGCACCAGCTCCATCTCGAAACGATATTGCAGCATCACCGAGAGGCGGCCGAAATCCTTCCGGCCCGGCGCCGACACCATGCGCTCGACCACCTCTTTTTGCAGCATGAAGTGGCAGTCGATGATGCGTTCGGCAAATTGTGCGAGGTGGAACAGCAGCGGCGTTGAGATGTTGTAGGGCAGGTTGCCGATCACGCGCAGGTTCCGGGCCATGCCTGAAGAACCGCCACCACCAACGGTTTCAGAGGCATCGTCAGGAGCGGCCAGGTTGCCGAAGTCGAACGACAGGGCGTCGCCCTGGTGGATCGTGAGGCGTTCCGGGACAAAGCGCTTGTGCAGGCGCGCGATGACGTCACGATCGATTTCGACGGCGTGCAGGTGGCGCAGTTTTTGCAGCACCGGACCGGTCAGGGCGCCGAGCCCGGGGCCGATTTCGACCATCAGGTCGTCCTGCTGCGGATGGATCGCCGCGACGATGGCGTCGATCACCCCCGCGTCGGTCAGGAAATGCTGGCCAAATCGTTTGCGCGGGGTGTGTGTGCGTTGCAACAGGGTTGTTAAGCGCTTGATTAATTAGGTTCATTATAATGAACCCCCGGACCCATTCCGAGTCTACCGAGTCTATAAAGGCAGCCGCGTCCATGAGCAGTCGAAGCACCGTTGTGGCAATAGTGTTCGTGGCGCTGGCGATAGGTGCCGGTGTGTACTACCAGCAGCGCCAGACCCAGGCGGCCAATGCCGCGTTGCCGGCCAAGGGTGATGCCGGCAAGGCCGGCGGTGCCGCGCAGCGCGGTGCGCCGGTGACGATTGCCGTGGTGGACCAGCGCGACGTGCCCCTGAAAATCAATGTGGCCGGACGCACCGAAGCCTTCTCCACCGTGACCATGCGCGCTCGCGTCGACGGCCAGATCCTCAACGTGCACTACAGGGCCGGGCAACAGGTCAAAAAGGGCCAGCCGATGGTGACGCTCGACGACCGTGCCCTGCGCGCCCAGGTCGAGCAGGGCGTGGCCAATCTGGCACGCGACCGCGCCCAACTTGACAAGGCCAAATCCGATCTCTCGCGGCAGACCGACCTGCTCGGCAAGGGTTTCATTTCAGCAGCCACGCTGGAGGGATTCAAGGCGACGGTGCAAACCCTCGAAGCCACCGTGAATGCCGACCTTGCTGCACTCGACCTCGCCAAGGTCAATCTGTCCTACACCGTGATGGCCGCGCCGATGAACGGCATTGCCGGCGCGGTGCTGGCGTTTCCCGGCGGCAGCGTCAAAGCCAACGACACGCCGCTGGTGGTGATCAACCAGGTCAATCCGCTCTATGTCACGTTTTCCCTGCCGGAAAGCCAGTTGAAGGAAATCAGCCGCGACAGCGCTTCGGGCAAGCTCAAGGTCGACGTGCGCACGCCGGGTGCTGCCGGCACCGGATCGACGGGTGAATTGTCTTTCATCGACAACACCGTCGACGCCGCCACCGGCACCATCTTGCTCAAGGCGCGGCTCGACAACGCCGACGAAAAGCTCACGCCCGGCCAATTTGTCGAAGTGGCGATGACGGTGCGCAACCTGCCCGGCGCATTGCTGATCCCGTCCGAGGCATTGCAGGCCGGACCGAACGGCAACTTTGTCTACGTCGCCAAACCGGACAACACGGTCGAGTTGCGCATGGTGCAAACCATCCCCTCCGACCGCCAGTTGCTGATCGTGGAGAAGGGCCTCAAACCCGGTGAAAAGGTGATCACCGACGGACAGTTACGCCTCACACCCGGGGCGAAATACGAAGTGCGCACGGCGTCCGGCGGTGGTGGTGCATCCGGCAAGGGCGATGCCTCCAAAGAAGGCGGTGGCAAAGCCGGCAAGGATGGAGCCGCGAAAGATGGTGCGCCAAAAGACGCTCCGAAACCACCCGCAGCGGCGAAAGGATGACGCGATGAACCTCCCCGAACTGTGCATCCGCCGCCCGGTGATGACCACGCTGCTGATGGCGGCGTGCGTGGTGTTCGGGGTGATCGCCTACCTCAACCTGCCGGTGTCGGAATTGCCGAGCGTCGAGTTCCCCACCATCCAGGTCACCGCACAGCTGCCGGGCGCTTCCCCTGAAACCATGGCCGCTGCGGTGGCGACGCCGCTGCAAGGCCAGTTTGCCACCATCGCCGGTCTCGAAGCGATGAATTCGGTGAGCGCCCAGGGCGTCACCTCGATCACGCTGTCGTTCGCGCTATCGCGCGACATCGACGCCGCGGCGCAGGACGTGCAATCGGCGCTTGCGGTGGCGCAGCGCCGCATGCCGGCGGAAATGCTGGTGCCGCCCTCGTTCCGCAAGGTCAACCCGGCCGATGCGCCGATATTCTTCCTCGCGCTCAGCTCCGAGACCATGCCGCTGTCGGTGGTCAATGAATATGCCGAGACGCAACTGGCGCAGCGGCTCTCGACCATCTCGGGGGTTGCCCAGGTCAATGTGTTCGGCTCGCAAAAATATGCGGTGCGGGTGCAGGTCGACCCGAACAAGCTGGCCGCCGCCGGCGTCGGCCTTGATGAAGTGCAGCAGGCCATCGTGCAGGGCAACGTCAACAAGCCGACCGGCATCATGGAAGGCGCGCGCCAGGTGCTGGCGGTGCGCTCCAATGGCCAGCTCGAAACGGCGGCCGCCTACCGCGGCCTGACGGTGGTCTATCGCAACGGCGCACCGCTCAAGCTCGAAGCGGTGGCCAACCTGGTCGACAGCGTCGAAAACACCCGCGTGGCCAGCTGGTTCAACGGCAAGCGCGCCATCGTGCTGGCGATTTACCGGCAACCCGGTACCAACACGGTCGAGACCGTCGACGCGATCAAGCGCATCCTGCCGGCATTCCAGGCCAAGCTGCCGCCAGCGATCAAGATCGAGATCTTTTTCGACCGTACCCTGTCGATCCGCGCCGCGATCGCCGACGTCAAGTTCACCCTGATCCTGGCCGCCGCGCTGGTGGTGCTGGTGATCTTCCTGTTCCTGCGCAACCTGTCGGCAACCCTGATCCCGGCTGCCGCCCTGCCGATATCGGTGATCGGCACGTTTGCGTTGATGCAGGCACTCGGCTACAGCCTGGACAACCTTTCGCTGTTGGCGCTGACGCTCGCGGTGGGTTTTGTGGTGGATGACGCGATCGTCATGCTGGAAAACATCGTGCGCCACATCGAGGAAGGCATGACGCCGCTGGAGGCGTCGCTGAAGGGATCCAAGGAAATCGGCTTCACCATCATCTCGATGACCCTGTCTTTGGTGGCCGTGTTCATTCCGGTGATGTTCATGAGCGGCATCGTCGGCCGCCTGCTGCACGAGTTTGCGGTCACGATCTGCGCGGCGATCCTGGTGTCGGCCTTCGTCTCGCTCACGCTGACACCGATGATGTGCAGCCGCTACGTACGCTCGCACAAGGGTGAAAAGCACGGCTACTTGTTCAACCTGTTCGAGCGCGGCTACGACGCCGTGTTCAATGCCTACGACGCCTCGCTGAAGTGGGCCTTGCGCAACCACCGCGTTGTCATGCTGGTGTTTTTTGGCACCTTCGGCGCCACCGCATGGCTCTACACCCAGGTGCCCAAGGAATTCCTGCCTTCCGGCGACACCGGATTCATCCAGGCCTTTACCGAAGGCGGGCAGGACAGTTCATTTGGCGCGATGGCGCAGCGCCAGATGCGCGTGGCCGAGATCGTGGCGCAGGACCCGGATGTATCGGCGGTCAATTCGACCGTGGGCGCGGGTGGGCCGCGCGCCACTTCCAATAACGGATCGATGTTCATCCGCCTCAAGCCGTCCAGCGAGCGGCGCGCCAAGCCGGCCGAAATCATCGGGCGGTTGCGCGGCAAGGTGGCGGGCATCCCGGGCATCCGCGTATCGTTCCAGAATCCGCCGCCGATCCGCATCGGCGGCCTGTTCACTTCGGCGCAGTACCAATACACCCTGCAAGGTAGCGACCTCGACGAACTCTACGACTGGTCCGGCAAGTTCCTGACGCGCTTTCGCCGTATCGAGGGCCTGCAGGACGTCAGCTCCAACCTGTTCAACAACAGCCCGACGGTTTCGCTCGACATCGATCGTGACAAGCTGCCGCAACTCGGCCTCACGGTGGGTCAGGTGCAGGAAGCACTGACCAGCTCGTTCTCGACACGCCAGGTGTCGACCATTTACGGCGCCACGGCGCAATACCAGGTGATCCTGGAAGTGGCGCCCGAATTCCAGAACGACCCGGCTTCCCTGTCGAAGATCTACGTGCGCTCATCCCAGGGCAAGCTGGTGCCGCTCGATGCCGTCGCGCGCGTGACGCGCAAGAACCAGGTGCTCACGGTCAACCACTCGGGGCAACTGCCGTCGGTGACGATTTCGTTCAACCTGTCCGAAGGCGTGGCGCTGGGCGACGCCGTCAATCGAATCCGCGCCGCCGAGCGTGAGATGGGCATGCCGGCTTCGATGAACGGCTACTTCCAGGGCACCGCACAGGCGTTCCAGGATTCGCTGCAGGGCATGGGCGTGCTGCTGCTGGTGGCGGTGCTGGTGATCTACATCGTGCTCGGCATTTTGTACGAGAGCTTTATCCACCCGCTGACGATCTTGTCGGGCCTGCCCTCGGCCGGCATGGGTGCCCTGCTGACCCTCTACCTGTTCAAAATCGATTTGTCGCTCTATGCCTTCGTTGGCATCATCATGCTGATCGGCATCGTCAAGAAGAACGCCATCATGATGATCGATTTCGCGGTCGAAAAAGAGCGTGGCGAGGGGACCGCGCCGGCAGAGGCGATTTACCAGGCCTGCGTGATCCGCTTCCGCCCGATCATGATGACCACCATGGCGGCGCTGGCCGGCATTTTCCCGGTGGCGATCGGCTACGGCGACGGTGGTGAGACGCGCGTACCGCTCGGCATGGCGGTGGTCGGCGGCCTGGTGGTGTCGCAGTTCCTGACCCTGTATCTGACCCCGGTGATCTACCTGTACATGGACCGTTTCACCAAATGGCTGGGTTCGTTCGGCAAGAAGTCGACAGGCATCACTCCCGCGGTCGCAGGCTGAATCCGGGGGCTCCCGACAATGCGCCTGAAACCGTTGGTGGACAAGGTTCTTCGGGGCATGGTGTCGGGCGCAGGGGTTTTTGTGGCACGCCGCCCGATGCGCGCTTGACGCCCGCACCCGGCCCGGCGCCGCTCCGTTCGCCGCTGCTCTCGGCGCCGATCCTGCCGACGGTATGGCGTCTCGCCTGGCCGGGCGTGGTGCTGGTGCTGTTCCAGTCGGCGGTGAGCATCGCCGACACGCACTATGTGGGGCGGATCGGTACGGCGCCCCTGGCCGGTCTGGCGCTGGTGTTTCCCTTCGTGATGATGATGCAGATGCTCTCGGCCGGCGCCATCGGCGGCGGTGTGTCGTCTGCAATTGCGCGCGCCATCGGCGCCGGCGATACACCGCGCGCCGAAGCGCTGCTGGCGCACGCACTGGTGTTGGGGCTGGTGCTGGGCAGCGTATTCGGTCTTCTCATGTTGCTGGCCGGGCCGACGCTGTATCACCTGCTCGGCGGGCGCGATGCGGTGCTCGACCATGCGATTGCGTACTCCACCATCCTCTTCATGGGGTCGCCGGCGGTGTGGGTCGCGAACTTCAGCGCCAACGCATTGCGCGGCCAGGGCAACACGCTGCGGCCTTCGTTGATGCTCTCGGCTGCGGCCATCGTGCATATCCCGCTCACGGCCCTGCTCACACCGCTGTGGGGCGTGCGCGGCACGGCCTGGGCCTACGTTGCGGCATTTTCGGTGGGCTGCGGCATGATGCTGGTGATGCTGGCGCGCGGCGCCGGCACGATGCGCCTGCGGCTATTGGGCATGCGCTGGCAGCGGCGCCATTTCGGCGACATCCTCGGCGTCGGCCTGTTGTCGTCGTTGTCGGCCGTCCAGACCGTGCTCTCGGCGCTGATCCTGACCGGCGTGGTGGCGCGCTTTGGTACCGATGCCCTGGCCGGCTATGGCGTCGGCGTGCGCCTCGAACTGCTGCTCGTTCCGCTCACCTTTGCGGTGGGCGCCGCGCTGGTGCCGCTGACCGGTACGCATGTGGGTGCCGGCATGTACGAGCGTGCCAAGCGCATCGCCTGGACCGGTGCTGGCATGGCGGCGGCGATCGCAGCGCTGATCGGCCTGACGGTGGCGCTGTTTCCGCAGTTGTGGATGGACCTGTTCACGCGCGACGCCAACGTGCACGCTACCGGCGCCGCGTACCTGCGCATCGTCGCACCGTTTTACATCTGCGCCGGCATTGCCGTTGCGCTGTACTTTGCCTCGCAAGGCCCGAAGCGTGTCGGCTGGCCGGTGCTGGCCGGCACTGCACGCCTGATCGTCGCTGCCGGCGGCGGCTGGCTCGCCGTGCGTCTCGGCGCCGGTGTCGATGTGGTGTTCATGTGCATTGCGGCGGGGCTCGTGACCTGGGCGGCGTTGACGGCGCTCGCCGTGAAACTGGTGTCATGGCGACCGGCCGCGCGCAGCTGAAACCGGGCCTGGCCTGGCGGCTGACGCGGCGCGACCTGCGCCTGGGTTCTGGCCTGACCTTGTTTGTTTACGTCGCGAGCCACATGGCGACGCATGCAGCCGGCCTGCACTCGGTGGGCCTGGCCGAGCGCGCCTTGCGCGTCTCGGTGGCGCTCTGGCACAGCCTGCCCGGCAGCGTGCTGCTGTACGGCGCCGCAGCGATCCACGTGGCGCTGGCGCTGCAGTCGATCTACCAGCGCCGCACCTTGCGCATTCCGCCGCTCGACGTGTTGCGTATTGCACTGGGCCTGGCGATCCCGACTCTGCTGATCGGCCACGCGGCAGCAACCCGGCTTGCGTTCGACATGTACGGCCATCTGCCGACTTACACGCGCATTGTCTGGAACCTGTGGATGTCCGACAACGAAGGGCGCCAGCTCGCGCTGCTGGCGCCGGGCTGGCTGCACGGTTGCCTCGGGGTGTATTACGCGTTCAACCGGCGCGAGTGGTTCATGCGCTGGCGCCTGGCATGGTTCGCGCTGGCACTGCTGCTGCCGGTGCTCTCCGCGGTCGGTTTTTTTGCGATGGGCAAGGAACTGGCTGCGCGCGCTGCAGACCTGGCCTGGATCGCCGCGAATGCCGCGCCGATCGAGGCGGCCCAGCGCATCGCGCTGCTGCGCATACGCGACGCCTTGCTGGCGGCCTATTTCGGGGCGATCGGCGCCGTGTTTGTGGCACGCGCCCTGCGCGACGCCTGGGAACGACAACGCGGCAAGCTGGTGCACATCGCCTATCCCGGCCGCAGCGTGGCGGTGCCGCGCGGCTGGACGGTGCTCGAGGCGAGCCGCAGCCACCACATCGCGCATCAATCGGTGTGCGGGGCGCGCGCGCGCTGCTCCACCTGCAGGGTGCGCGTGACCGCCGGGGCGGCCCATTGTCCTGCGCCGGCTGAAGACGAAATGCGCACCCTGGAGCGGATTGGCGCGCCACCTGATGTGCGCCTCGCCTGCCAATTGCGCCCCACCGGTGAGATTGCGCTGATTCCGCTTCTGGCGGCGGGCTCCGTTTCGGTGCGCAACGGCGCGGCCGACGCGATCGATCGCGACGTAGCGATCATGCTGGTCGACTGGCATGACTGGAATGCTGTTGCCGCGAGCCAACTGCCGCAGGACCGCCTCTATCTTCTGGCGCGCTTCAGCGAAACAATTTGTGCGGTTGTTGCCCAGCACCGGGGCCTGACCAATTTGCAACGTGGCGACAGCATCATGGCGATTTTCGGTATGGCCTGCCCGCTGCCCGAGGCAGGCCGGCAGGCGCTTGATGCAGCAGATGGCATTGAGATGCGAATTGTCCAATTGAACACGCGCCTTGAGCGTGAGTTTGGCTGCGGGGTTGGCCTGCGTATCTGCATCCATGCCGGCCACGCCATCGTTGGTGAAATCGGTCAGGGTGAGGTGCGCGCGATAGTGGCACTTGGCGAGGCCGTAGAGGTTGTGCAACAGATGCAGGCCAGTCCCGAGGCGGCGACCACCATGGTGCTGGTGTCGGCAGATGCACGGCACGTCGCCGCGGCGCTATAGTATTGCTCCAGAGTGATTGATGAGAGCCCGAGATGAATGCTCCTGAACAGCTGCCTGCGGCGGCGAGCCCGGTTCACTGGGCGCGCGGCACCGCGTCGCGCGTGCCGTACCGGGTGTATACCGATGAAGAACTCTATCGACGCGAGCTGGACCGTTTTTTCTATACCGGCCACTGGTGTTATGCAGGGCTCGAGGCCGAGATTCCGAACCCGGGCGATTTCAAGCGCACCGCAATCGGAGAGCGCGAGGTCATCCTTGTGCGCGCCGCGGATGGCAGCGTGCAGGTGGTCGAGAACCGCTGCGCCCATCGCGGCGTGGTGTTCTGCCAGGAAAAGCATGGCAATGCGAAAGACTTCACCTGCCCGTATCACCAGTGGAACTACGACCTCAAGGGCAACCTGACCGGGCTGCCGTTCCGGCGCGGGGTGAAGGTGCGTGATGAAGCCGGCAAGGTGCAGGTCAATGGCGGCATGCCGGCCGACTTCAAGCTTGAGGAAAACGGCCTGACCAAGCTGAAGGTCGCGGTCAAGGGCGGCGTGATATTTGCGTCGTTCGACCACGACGTCGAAGACCTGGACAGCTACCTCGGTGCAGTGCGGCCCTGGTTCGAGCGCGCCTTCAACGGCCGCAAACTCACGCTGCTGGGCTATTCGCGGCAGCGCATCCCCGGCAACTGGAAGCTGATGCAGGAAAACATCAAGGACCCGTACCACCCGGGCTTGCTGCATACCTGGTTCGTCACGTTCGGCCTGTGGCGCAACGACCAGCGCGCGCAGATGATCACCGATGCACATGGGCGCCACGCCGCCATGGTGGGCTGGAAGAATGCCGGTGGCAAGGGCGAGGTGACGCAGGGCGTGACGAGCTTCAAGGAGGGCATGACCCTCCAGGACGAACGCGTGCTCGACGTCGTCCCCGAAGCGTGGTGGGCACACCCGCAAGGTGAGCCGGGCGCACCCCCTTCAGCTTGCATGCAAACCATTTTTCCCAACCTGATCATCCAGCACAACGTCAATTCGATCTCGACGCGGCAGATCATCCCGGTCGGCCCGCATGCCTTCGATTTCATCTGGACCCACTTCGGTTTTGCCGATGACACGGCTGAGATGACGCAGCGGCGCCTGCGCCAGGCCAACCTGTTCGGCCCGTCGGGCTACGTGTCGGCCGACGATGGCGAAGTGATAGAACTGTCGCAGGACGGCTTCCGCCAAAGCGCCGACAACGCCACGGTGTGCGAGCTTGACGGCACCGGGCAGGGCGGTGCGCCGCATAACGTCACCGAAACCCTGATCCGAAGCATGTACGGCTACTATCGCAAAGTCATGGAAATCTGATGTCGACGTTGCCTGCTTCATCGATCTCCCTGGATACCCGTGCCGCAGTCGAGGAACTCTACGCGCGCTATGTAAAGTGCCTTGACGACGGCGCGTTTGATCAGTGGCCCGGTTTCTTTACGAAAGACTGCGTTTACAAGTTGCAAGCGCGCGAAAACTACGATCGGGGCCTGCCGCTCGCCCTGATGATGTTCGAGAGCCATGCCATGCTTGTGGACCGCGTGTTCGGCATCACGACCACGCTGTACCACCAGCCCTACTACCAGCGCCACATCGTAAGCGGCCTGATGGTCAACCGCAATCCCGATGGCAGCCTGCACGCCGAAGCCAACTACGCGGTGTTTCGCACCAAGCGCAACGCCTTGACCGACGTGTTCAACGTGGGCCGCTATCTCGACGAGATCGTCGAGGTCGAGGGCACCCTCAAGTTCCGCCAGAAGCTGTGCATTTACGATAGTGAGCTGGTGCCCAATTCGCTGATCTATCCGATCTGATTCGGTGCGCTACCGGACTGAACATGCCAATGACATCGGCGTATAGTCTCGGGCATGGGCAACGACGAACGCAACCCTAACCTGCAGCAGGATCTCCCCGAATTGCGCATCTATCGCCTTACAGGCGACGGGCGCGAGGCGCGGGATCACCCGAACGGGCGCGTATCGCGCGGCTTTTTGCGTTTGCTGGCGGTACTCGACGGCAAGCAAACCCTGCAGTCGATCCAGGGCCAGCTCACCTACCTGACGATCCAGGACCTTGTGATCTGGTGCGAGGAGCTGACCCGGCTCAAGCTGATCGAGCGCATCGACCAGAAGGCGATTGAAGCTGGCTTTGCCTATACCGGCGGCATCGAGTTCGAGCGCGACCCGGAATTCTCCGACGTGGTCGAGCAAATCTGCGTCGCCCTGGACCGCACCCAGCCGATGCCTGAGAAAACCGAGCCCGAGACCCCGCGCTTCGTGACCGCGCAAACCGCGCGCCTGGTTGCCATCGAGGCGCTCAACACCACGCGCAACATCACCCTGCACGGCTTTTTTGCCTATCCGTCGCGTCGTGCCGACGGCAAAGGCAAACCATCTGAATTCCGCATCCTGATCGTGCAGGACGACCAGCTCGAAACCCAGATGGCCAACCTGATTGCCAGCAAGGACGGCTACATCACCGCCGTGGCACACAGCCTGGTGGCGTTTCGCGGCGCGCTGCGCGCCCAGCTCAAGCCGGACCTGGTGCTGCTTGATGTGGACCTGCCCGACGGCAACGGCTTTACCGAGCTCGAGTCGCTTCGCTCGAAGGCGGAATACGCGAGGTTGTGCGTGGTGATGCTCACCTCGCGCTCGTCGCAAGCCGACATCGCACAAGGCGTCATGCTCGGGGCCAACGGCTATGTGACCAAACCGTACACGCCGGCCACCTTGCAACGCGCGATTCGCAAGGCGCTGAACCTCGAGTGAGGCGGATTGGCCTCGGCGTGGCGCTCATGCTCTGCGGCGTTGCGGCTTTGGGTCAGGCGCCCTGCATGATCGAGATTCCCGCCGGCCCTTTCACCATGGGCAGCAACCACGGCCCGGACGACGAGAAGCCCACGCATCGCATCGAACTGGCGGGCTTTGCCATAGACCGCCTGCCCGTCACCCACGCCGAATTCGCCGCCTTCCTTGGTGCGCAGGGCCCGGAAGGCGTGAACGGCATGCGTCGCTACCGGCGCTACGACCATGACGACGGCGATGCACGCATCCATCAGCTCGATGGCCGCTGGCGCGCCGACGCCGGCCTTGAGCGGCATCCGGTCAACGAAGTGTCATGGCCCGGCGCACGCGACTACTGCGCCTGGAAGGGCAAGCGCCTGCCGACCGAGGCCGAATGGGAGAAGGCTGCGCGCGGCGCCGATGCCCGGCGTTATCCCTGGGGTGATGCCGCCCCCGACGCAACGCGTGCCAGGTTCGGCGCCGGCTGGACCGATACGGCGCCGGCCGACGCCTACCCAGCGGGTGCGAGCCCGTACGGCGTTCTGGACATGGCGGGCAACCAGTGGGAGTGGGTGTCGAGCCTGTATCGGCCCTATCCCTACCGGGTTGATGACGGCCGCGAGGACGCCGCGTCGGACGGCGTGCGCGGCACCCGCGGCGGCGGGCACGATTCGGGACCGGGCGAGCTGACCACCACATACCGCGGGCGCACCCTGTCGCGCGCACCGCGGGCCGGGCACCACAACATCGGTTTTCGTTGCGCCAGATAAGTTTGCGTAAAGCAATGCCCGCGTGTTTCAAGCCGCAACGCAGACCCCTTACACTACGCCGATGATCAGGATCAAGGCTGCCGGCAAGACGTTCCGTACGGGCGGGCGCATCACCGTGGCGTTGAGTCCGGTCGACCTTGAAATCGGGAACGGCGAGTTTGTCTCGTTGATCGGCCCCTCCGGCTGCGGCAAATCGACCCTGCTCAACATGATCGCCGGCATCGTGCCGGTCTCCGCGGGTGCCATCGAACATGACGCGCGCCCCATTGCCGGCCCGAATACCCAGGCCGGTTACATGACGCAGCAGGACAGCCTGTTGCCCTGGCGCACCGCAAGCGAGAACATTGCCCTGCCGCTGGTGATTCGCGGCGTGCCCAAGTCCGCAATCGTGGCGCGCGTCAGCCAGATGCTGGCGCTGGTGGGGCTGCACAATTTTGGCGGCCACTATCCTGCAGAGTTGTCCGGCGGCATGCGCAAGCGCGTGGCCCTCGCACAGTGCCTGGCCTACAACCCCGGAACGCTGCTGCTCGACGAACCGTTCGGCGCGCTCGATGCCCAGCTCAAGCTCTTGATGCAGGCCGAGCTGATGCGCATCTGGGAGAGCGACCGCAAGACCATCGTGTTTGTCACGCACGACCTGACCGAGGCGATTACCCTGTCGGATCGCGTTGTGGTGTTCTCCAGCCGGCCCGGGCGCATCAAGGAGATTCGCCGCATCGACCTGCCGCGCCCGCGGGACCCGCTCAAGATCCAGTTTGATGCCGGATTTCGCGAACTGCACCAATCCCTCTGGGATGCGCTGGCCCCCGAGATCGAACTGGCGCGAAACGAGGCGCTCGCATGAACTTGCCGACCAAGGAAGCGGCGGGCGCCTTGATCGGCCCGGAAGGCGCAGAAGCGCTGGCGGCGGGGCGCGCCGGCGACGCACATTTCGGGCTCGCGATCCGCGCCGGGCAGGTTGGCATCGGTGCGTTGCTGCTGCTGGTTTGGCATGTCGTGTCGGGGCGCTGGATTGATCCGTTTTTCATCAGCTCCCCGGATGCCGTGGCGATCAAGTTGTGGACCTGGACTGCGGATGGCACCCTGTGGAATGCGTTTACCTACACCTTCAAGGCGATGATGCTCGGCTTCGTGATCGGCAGCCTTGCCGGGTTTGCGACCGGCTTTGTCCTCGGGCGCTCCGACCTGCTTGCGCGATTGTTTGACCCCTACATTACGGCGCTCTATTGCATGCCCAAGATCGCGCTCGCGCCGCTACTGATCCTGTGGTTCGGCATCGGCATCGAATCAAAAGTGGCCATGTCGGCGCTGATTGTGTTTTTTCTGGTGTTCCTCAACACCTTCTCGGGGGTGCGCGACGTCAACCCGCTGTATCTGCACGTGACCGGCATCATGGGCGCATCGTCGCTGCAGCAATTGCGGCTGGTGATTTTTCCGTCGGCGGCAGCCTGGGTGTTGACCGGGCTCAAAGTGTCGGTGCCGTATGCGCTTATCGGGGCAGTGGTCGGTGAACTTATTTCGTCCAACCGCGGCATTGGTTTTTTGATCGGGCAGGCGTCGGGCCTGTTTGATACCGCAGGGGTATTCGCCGGGTTGGCGGTGCTCGCCGCCACCGGCATCATTCTCAATGCGGGTTTGAAAAAGCTGGAAACGCGCTTGCTGCGCTGGCGCGGCCAGCGCTAGACGCGAGCCCAAGCAAGGACGCAAGCCTATTGCTTGGCCATCTTGCTGGGCCCTTCCCAGTCGCCGCCCAGGGCCTTGATCAGGAACACCGAGGTCAGCAATCGTTGCCCCAGCAGTTGGGCGGCAAGGCGCTCGCTGTTGAGCAGTCCCTGCTGCGCAAAGATCACGTCAAGCGTGGTGGCAATGCCCCCCTCGTATCTGACCGTGGCCAGCTCCAGAACCCGGGCTGCGCTGGTTACCGCGACTTGTGCCTGGGTGTGCGCTCGCTCCAGCGCTGCCGCGCCGATGATGCCGTCTTCGGCTTCCTGCATCGCGGTCAGTACGACGCGGCGGTAGTTGGCGACCGTCGCTTCATAACCCGCCTTTGCGCCGGCAACGTTGGCGCGCGTGCGGCCCGCGTCGAACAGGGTTTGCGCCAGCGTGTAGCCGAGCGACCAGATCGTGCTGGGCGTGGCGAACAGCGTTGCCAGGAGCCGGCTCTCGCTGCCATAAGTGCCGCCGAGCAGGATGCTTGGGTAGAAGGCCGCAGTGGCAACGCCGACCTGGGCGTTGGCAGCGGCCATGGCGCGTTCGGCAGAAGCCACATCCGGGCGGCGCTCAAGCAGGTCGGATGGCAAGCCCAGTGGTATCGAGGGCGGCGCCAAGGCGTTGATTTGTGGCGCCAGCGCAAACTGGGGCGCCGGGGTGCCGGTGAGGGTGGCGATGGCGTGTTCGAACTGCGCACGCTGCCGGCGCAGCAGGTCTACCTGGGTCAGGGTGCTGTCGAGAAGCGCCTGCGGTTGTGCCACATCAAGGCCGGAGGCCGCGCCCAGTTCGCGCCGTGTCTGGGCAATGCCCAGCGAGCGCCGCTGCAACGCAATGGCGCGCGCAAGCACATCGAGCTCGACGTCGATCGCGCGCAAGTTGAAGTAGGCGGTGGCCAGGTCTGCGGTCAACACCAGGCGCACATTTTCGAAGTCTGCGGCGGATTGTTCCGCCGAAGCCACCGCGCCGGCTATCGAACTCTCGACGCGACCCGACAAGTCGGCTTCATAGCTCGCGGACAAGGACACCACGTAGTCGTTCTGGGTGGTGGTGAAGTTGGGCGCGTTGTTGTTGTTGAGCGGGCGATTTGCCGAAATCGTGGCGCGCGCGTCGCGCACCCCGAAGCCGAGCTGCGGATAACGTCCGGCCGATGCTGCGTCGACGATCGCGCGCGACTGGGCGAGCCGCGCGCCGGCAATCGCCAGAGTGGGGCTGCCGGCCACGGCGCGCTCTTGCAGGGCATTGAGCTGTGCGTCGCCAAAGCGCTGCCACCACGGGCCTTTGGGTGCCGTGTCGCTGGGCTGGCCGACGCGCCACGGCGCCTCGACTTTCCAGGCGGCCGGCATATCCAGCGCCGGTTTGGTGTATTCCTGGGTCGCGCAGCCAGCCAGAATGCATGGCAGAAATGCCGGTAACAATGCGCCGCGCAGGCGCCACATCGCGAAGCTCACGATTTTTCCTTCGGTCCCGCATCGCCTTTCGCGGGGGCCAGGCCTTTTGCGGCCGGTTTGTCTGCGGTGACAATGACCTTGTCACCGTCGCTGAGCGAATCGGCCGGGTTGAGCACGAGCTGGTCCTTGACTGTGACGCCGTCGAGCAGTTCGACCGCTTCGCCATAGTTGCGGCCGATCTTGACCGTGCGCAAGCGGATCGCGCCCGCCGCATCGACGACGGCGACGCGCATGCCGTCACCGCGGATCATCAGTGCGTTGGCAGGGATGGTGAGCGCCTGGCTGGGGGCGAGCGGCAATGCAACTTGCACATAGGCACCGGGTAGCAGCAGACCCTCTTTGTTGGGCAGGTTGACCTCCACCTGCATGGTGCGCGTGGCGGTATCAATGGCACCGGCCGTGCGCGCCACCTCGCCGCGGAATTTTTGCCCGACCAGTTCGGCCTGGGTTACCGTGACCTGCTGCCCGACCTTGATCATTTGCGTATAGGTCTGCGGCACATTGACATAAATGCGCAGCGGGTCGGTCTGCGCGAGCAGAAACAGCGGCCGGCTGCCGCCAGCGTCGATCAGGTCGCCGACATCGACATTGCGGCGCATGATTACGCCGGAGAACGGCGCGACGATGCGCTTGAAACCGGCGAGCTGGCGCAGGCGATCGACGTTGGCGTCGGCCGCACCGAGGTTGGCGCGCGCCTGGGCGTCATTGCTGCGGCGCTCGTCGAGCTCCTGCTGCGATACTGCGTCCTTTTTGCGCAGTGCTTCCCAGCGCTCCATGGTGCTGTTGGCCAAGGCCAGGCTGGATGCAGCCTGCGCGCGCGCCGCCGCACCTTGCGAGAGCTGCTGGTCGAGTTCCGGCGTTTCGATCTCGGCGAGCAGTTCTCCCTTCTCGACGCGGCTGCCGATGTCCTTGGTCCAGCGCCTGACGTAGCCGCTGGCGCGCGCCGCGATCGGCGCCTGCACATAACCCTGCAGCGTACCCGGCAGCGCCAGCGTCTGGCTGGC
>CANJDH010000050.1 GCA_947473125.1 Burkholderiales bacterium | reverse complement strand
GTCAAAGTGCAGGACCAGGCTCTCAAAGCCGCCCCATGAAGCGCCCAGCCCGTAGAGTTCTACCGAGTCGATCAGCGCGTGCAGGGCCTCGGGCTTGATGCCAGCCTTGAGCACCACGCCAAACAAGCCACAGGCGCCTTTGAAATCGCGTTTCCAGAGCGCGTGGCCGGGGTCGGTGGGCAGGGCCGGGTGCAGCACGCGTTCGACTTCGGGCTGTTGTGCAATCCACTCCGCCAGCCTGATGCCCGATTCGTGGTGTTGCTTGAGGCGCAGGGCCATGGTGCGCAGGCCGCGGGTGGCGAGGTAGCAGTCGTCGGGTGCCGCGGTCTGGCCGAAGTCGCTGGTGACGGCTTTCAGGGCCGGCCAGGCCTCCTTGGTACAGGTGACCGAGCCCATGATCACATCGGAGTGGCCAACGATGTATTTGGTGGTGGCCTGGATCGAGACATCGACGCCGTGCTCGAAAGGTTTGTAGTACAGCGGTGTACCCCAGGTGTTGTCCATCATCACCACGGCTTTGTGCTTGTGAGCAACTTCGGCAATCGCCGGAATGTCCTGCACTTCAAAGGTGAGCGAGCCGGGCGATTCGACGAACACCAGGCGGGTGTTGGGGCGCATCAGCGCGGCGATACCGGAACCGATGAGCGGGTCGTAGTAGGTGGCCTCGATGCCGAAGCGTTTGAGCTGCACATCACAAAAGCGCCGGGTTGGCCCGTAGACGCTGTCGGTCACCAGAATGTGGTCGCCGGCCTTGACGTAGGCGAGGATCGGCACCACACAAGCGGCCAGGCCCGAGGGGTAGATCTGGCATTTGTAGCCGCCTTCGAGTTCGGCCAGCGCTTCTTCGAGCAGGTGTCGGTTCGGTGTGCCGTGCAGGCCGTAGTAGGTGCCGGGTTTTTCCTGCGAGCGATCCTTCTTTTTCTGCTCCCATTCGGCCACCGTTTCCGAGAGGACGGTCGAGGCGCGGAACACCGGTGTGTTGACGGTGCCATTGAAGCGTTCGGGGTGGCGGCCGAGGTGGACTGATTTGGTGTCATCGTGCATGGCGGTGGCGGGCTTCACAGAGGAAAGAATCGTGGACAGTGGCTCCCACCAACGGTTTGCGGACAATTAATGGATGCCGCAGACGGCGCCGAGGGGGAATCGACGGTGATTTCGAGGGTGCTGCAGAGTATAATCTTGCTTTACGCGAGTCTTCTTTGGCATGTCCTCCATCTTGAAGCTGCGCGGCTCGCCTGCGCTTTCCGCTTTTCGCCTCGACAAACTCAAGATCCGCCTGGGTGGCGTCGGGTTCTCCCGTTGCACCGCCGAATACTGGCATTTCGTCGAGACCAGCCGGGCCCTGGCCGCCGACGAATCGGCGGTACTTGCCAAACTGCTCGAATATGGTCCCACGCCCGAGAAAGCCGTCAAGGGTGAATTGTTCGTGGTGGTGCCGCGCTTCGGTACGGTTTCTCCCTGGGCCTCGAAGGCCAGCGACATTGCGCATTCGTGCGGGCTTGCTGCCGTCAAGCGCATCGAGCGCGGCATAGCGTTCACGTTTGCCAAGCGGCTCGGCTCGTTTTCGACAAGCGACAAGGCGGCGATTCGCGCCGTGATCCACGACCGCATGACTGAAGCGGTGCTCGATTCGCTCGATGCTGCCGATGGGCTGTTTGCGCACGTCGAGCCCAAGCCCTTGACGACGATTGACCTGCTGGGTCGTGGCAATGCCGCGCTGGAAGCGGCGAACCGCGAGCTGGGCCTCGCGCTGGCCCCCGACGAAATCGATTACCTCGCCGACAATTTCTGCCAGATGAAACGCAACCCTACCGACGTCGAGCTGATGATGTTCGCGCAGGCCAATTCGGAGCACTGCCGCCACAAGATTTTCAACGCAGACTGGATCATCGACGATGTGAAGCAGCCGTTGTCCCTGTTCGGCATGGTGCGCGAGACCCACAAGGCGAACCCGCAGGGCACGGTGGTGGCGTATTCCGACAATGCGGCAGTGATGCAGGGCGGGGCGGCGCAGCGCTTTTATCCCAACCCCGACGGTGCGTACGGGTACCACGCCGAGGTGGCACACACGCTGATGAAGGTGGAGACGCACAACCACCCGACCGCGATTGCCCCCTTCTCCGGCGCCGCCACCGGCTCGGGTGGCGAGATCCGTGACGAGGGCGCGACCGGCCGCGGCGCCAAGCCCAAGGCGGGCCTGTGCGGTTTCTCGGTGTCGCACCTGCGCATTCCAGAATTCACCCACGAGTGGGAAACCACCATCGGCAAGCCGGACCGCATCGTCAGTGCACTCGAGATCATGCTCGACGGGCCGCTTGGCGCCGCATCGTTCAACAACGAATTCGGCCGGCCCAATCTGGCGGGCTACTTCCGCACCTACGAGCAAACCTTTGCCGGCGAGACGCGCGGTTATCACAAGCCGATCATGATCGCGGGTGGCGTGGGCGCGATCAGCGACGCATTGACCCACAAGCTGCCCTACGGCGCGGGCACCCTGCTGATCCAGCTCGGCGGCCCGGGCATGCTGATCGGCATGGGCGGTGGCGCAGCGTCCTCGATGGGCGCGGGCGCCAACACGGCTGACCTCGATTTTGATTCGGTGCAGCGCGGCAATGCCGAGATTCAGCGTCGCGCGCAGGAAGTGATCGACCGTTGCTGGATGATGGGCGAGCACAATCCGATCCTGGCGATCCACGATGTCGGGGCGGGCGGATTGTCAAACGCCTTCCCGGAACTGGTCGATGCGGGCGGCAAAGGCGTGGGGGCGCGTTTCGAGCTGCGCGATGCGCCGAGTGAAGAGCCGGGCATGGCGCCCAAGGAAATCTGGAGCAACGAATCGCAGGAACGCTACGTGATGGCGATCCCGCCGGCGCGCCTCGACGATTTTCAACGCCTGTGCGAGCGCGAACGCTGCCCGTTTGCGGTGGTCGGCACCGCCACCGAAGACGGCATGCTGGTGGTCGGCGACCGCCTCTTCAAGAACAACGCGGTCGAGATGCTGCTCGAGGTGTTGCTTGGCAAGACGCCAAAAATGCTGCGCGATGTCAAGAGCGTGGTGCGCGAATTCCCCAAGATTGACCTCACCGATGTGGACCTGAAAGAAGCTGCCGCGCGCGTGCTGCGCATGCCTTCGGTGGCGGCCAAGACCTTTTTGATCGCGATCGGCGACCGCACCGTCGGCGGCCTGTGTTCGCGCGACCAGATGGTCGGGCCGTGGCAGGTGCCGGTGGCTGATTGCGCCGTGACTCTGCGTGATTTCAAAGGGTACGCGGGTGAGGCCTTCGCGATGGGCGAGCGCACGCCGCTGGCGGTGCTCGACGCACCGGCTTCCGGCCGCATGGCGTTGGGCGAGGCGATCACCAACATCGCAGCAGCCGACGTCGGCGACATCGGCCGCATCAAGCTCTCGGCCAACTGGATGGCGGCGGCGGGTCACGCGAAGACGGGTGAAGACGCTGCGCTGTATGCCACCGTGAAGGCGGTGACAGTCGAACTGTGCAACGCCATCGGCGTGGCGATTCCGGTCGGCAAGGATTCGATGTCGATGAAAACGACATGGCATGACGCAGGGGCGGGTGGTGAATCGAGAGAAATGACCGCACCGCTCTCCCTGATCATCACCGCGTTTGCCCCGGTGGACGACGTGCGCCGCTCGCTGACGCCGCAGTTGCGCAGCGACGTCGGCAATACCTCCTTGATCCTGATCGACCTGTCGCGCGGGCAGAATCGCATGGGCTTCTCGGCGCTGGCGCAGGCTTACGGCAAGTTCGGCAATGCGGTGCCGGATCTCGATGATCCGCTGCTGCTGAAACATTTTTTTACTGCGATCCAGACCTTCAACCGCGAAGGCAAGCTGTTGGCGTATCACGACCGTTCCGACGGCGGCCTGTTTGCGACGATCTGCGAAATGGCGTTTGCCGGCCACACCGGCGTCACCATCAACCTCGACACCGTGAGCGTCGACGGCGCCACGCTTGATCACGACGGCTCGGAGATTAAGTCGACGCAGACGCTGGGCCGTTTCAACGATCGCATCCTCGCCGGGTTGTTCAATGAAGAGCTCGGTGCGGTGGTGCAGGTGCTGCGCGAAGACCGCGACGCGATCGTCACGCGCCTCAAGCACATGGGCCTGGGCGAGTGCACCTTCGTGGTGGGGGAGCTCAACCCGCGCGATGAAATCCGCTTCGTGCGCAACGCCAAACCGGTATTTGCCTTGCCGCGCGCCGAGCTGCTGCGCGTCTGGGGCGAAACCAGTTACCGCCTGCAGGCCCTGCGTGACAATCCGGAGGCTGCGTTGCAGGAGTTCGACGCGCTGGCCAAGGCCGACGATGCCGGGATCAATCCGGTGCTGACCTTTGATTTGAAGGATGACGTCGCCGCCCCGCTGTTGTCGAAAGGTGCGCGGCCGAAGATCGCGATCCTGCGTGAGCAAGGCGTCAATGGCCAGATCGAGATGGCAGCGGCATTCGACCGGGCCGGCTTTGCCACGTTTGACGTGCACATGAGCGACATCCTCGAAGGACGCGTAAGCCTCAAGGATTTCAAGGGATTCGCGGCTTGCGGCGGGTTCTCCTATGGCGATGTGCTTGGCGGCGGTGCCGGCTGGGCCAAGTCGATTTTGTTCAATCCACGTGCGCGCGCCGACTTCGAAGCCTTTTTTGCACGCCCGGACGTGTTTGCACTGGGCGTGTGCAACGGCTGCCAGATGATGGCCAACCTGACCACGCTGATCCCGGGCGCGGCGCACTGGCCGCGTTTTACCAAGAACCGCAGCGAGCAGTTCGAGGCACGGTTCGTCACTGTGGAAGTGATGGACTCACCCTCGCTGTTTTTCAAGGGCATGGTGGGCAGCCGCATCGCAGTGCCCACCGCGCACGGCGAAGGCTTTGCCGATTTCTCACAACAGGGCGACGCGGTAAAGGCCGTTCCGGTGATTCGCTATGTCGACAACAGCGGTGCAGCGACGGAAAGTTATCCGCTCAATCCCAATGGGTCGGCCGGCGGAGTCAACGGCTACACCACGGCAGATGGCCGTTTCACCATCGTCATGCCGCACCCGGAGCGCGCGTTCCGGCCGGTGCAGCAGTCGTGGGCGCCAGCGGCGTGGAACGTCGATGGCAATGACGACGGGCCGTGGCTGCGCATGTTCCGCAATGCGCGCCAGTGGCTCGGCTGATGTTCTCTCTGATGCCGTCTGGAGAGTGGCTCCTGGAGCGCCTCTCCAACGGTATGGCTTCAAGAACCGCATGAATCGGGCGTGATGGCCGACCTGCCTCTGTGGTTCCAGGTGGCCTTTAAGGTGCTGATCGCCGCAAGCGTGGTGGTCACGGCATCGGTGATTGCCGAGAAGAGCGGGCCGTTTGTCGGCGGGCTGATCCTGGCGTTGCCGGTGTCAATCGGCCCGGCTTACGTGCTGCTGGCGCTGCAGGCGAGCCCGGCATTCATTTCGCAAAGCGGGCTGGGCAGCCTGGCATCGAACGTCATGGTTGGTGCCTATGTGGTCACCTACCTGGCGCTGGCGACGCGGGTGCCGCTGTTCCTCAGCCTCGGGGCGGCAGTCGGCGTATGGTTGCTCGGGGTGTTCGCCTTGAAGCATCTGGCGCTGGCGCCGGTGCCGTTGCTGCTGCTCAACGTGGCCTCGTTCGCGCTCTTTATCCCGCTGTCGCGCAAGGCGCTGTCGGGCGCCTTGCCACCGCTGCGGGCGCGACGCTGGTTCGAGCTGCCGCTGCGGGCGTTGCTGGTGGGGACGCTGGTGGGCACCACGCTGACGGTCAGCGCGATGATCGGCCCGGCCTGGACCGGCATCACCATGGCGTTTCCGATCACGCTGACGAGCTCAATCCTGATCATGCAGCCGGCGCTCGGCGCAGCAGCCACGCGCGCCATGATGGCGAGCGTGATTCGCGGCCTGGTGCCGTTCACGCTGGCCTACTGGCTCATTTATGCGCTGGCGGTGGAACAGGGCGTATGGGTCGCACTGGGCCTCGCGCTCGCTTCGGTCGTGCTCTGGGTGGGCGCCCTGTATTGGCGCGGGCTGCGAATTCGCTGACGGGTTGGCGATAGGGGTTTATGCCAACGTCATGGTATAAAGCCGCACCTTCCCCCTTCAAGGAGACCACCATGAAACAGCTTTCATGGATCGTGATCGGCTGCGTGGCCCTCGGTTCCCAAGCGGGTACCCAAGCGGCGCAGGCGCAATCCGGCGACCCGGCCGCGCGTCAGCCGGACGTGACGTTCAACCGACTCGATACCAACAAGGACGGATTCCTGTCGCGCAAGGAAGCAGAAGCCGACAAGGACGTCATGCGCTTGTTCGACAAGGCCGATACCAACAAGGACGGCAAGTTGAGCGAGGACGAGCTGGTCAAGGCGCGCGCCCGGGACGACCGCGAAAAGGCGGCGCAGTACGCCAGCGATTCGGCAATCACCGCCAGGGTCAAGGCGGCGCTGCTGGCCGAGAAAGGCATTCCCTCGACGGCGATCACGGTCGAGACCTACAAGGGCGTGGTGCAGTTGTCGGGCTTCGTGGATGGTGCAGGGCAGGTCAGCCATGCCGCATCCGTTGCGGCCAGGGTGGGCGGCGTGAAGTCGGTGAAAAACGGCCTGAGCATCAAATAACGGCGTAAGCCAGGCCCAGCCCGAATCCAGCCCGGTGTATCGCTAACGCAGGCTCAGTGCAGCACCTCAGGCTTGACGTCGAGCATGTGTACGCCGGGCAGGCTGCAGCCGAGGATGCAGTTGCGCAGCGCTTCCAGGGCAGATTCGCGATGGTAGCTCTTGCGCCATACCAGGGCAATGCGCCGGTCTGGCACCGGCGCTGAAAACGGCCGGTAACTGATCAGGTCCTGCTTGCGCGGTGCCCGGCTCGGCACTGCTGAAGCCGGCAGGACCGTCAGGCCGACCCCGGACGCGACCATGTGGCGGATCGTTTCGAGCGAAGAGCCCTCGAAGGTTTTCTGGATGCCTTCGGCACTGCTTGATGAAAAGCGCATCAGCTCCGGGCATACCTGCAGCACCTGGTCGCGCAGGCAGTGCCCCGCCCCGAGCAGCAGCATGGTTTCCTTCTTGAGGTCGCTGGCCGGAATCGACTTGCGCTTTTCCCAGGCGTGGCCGGCGGGCAGCGCCACCATGAACGGTTCGTCATACAGCGGCTGCATCATCAGCCCGGTTTCGGAGAACGGCAGCGCCAGCAGGGCCACGTCGATCTCGCCGTTCTTGAGCATTTCGAGCAGGCGAAAGGTGAAGTTCTCTTCGAGGATCAGCGGCATGTCGGGCGCAGCCTTGATGATTTTCGGCACCAGCAGCGGCAGCAGGTAGGGGGCAATCGAATAGATCACGCCGAGGCGCAGGGGGCCGGCGAGCGGGTCCTTGCCGTGCTTGGCCAGTTCCTTGATGGTGGAAGCCTGCTCGAGCACGCGCTGTGCCTGGGCGACGATTTCCTGGCCGACCGGGGTGACGCTGATTTCGTTGCCACCGCGCTCAAACAGGCTCACACCGAGTTCGTCTTCGAGCTTTTTCACGGCGACCGACAAAGTCGGCTGGCTCACGAAGCAGGCCTCGGCGGCGCGGCCGAAATGGCGTTCGCGCGCGACGGCCACGATATACCGAAGTTCTGTCAATGTCATGTTTTCAATAGATCAAGGCTATTGATTGACGATACCATGAACCTTGCGGCGGCGATGCGCGCAAACAAAAACGCCACCTCTCCAGGTGGCGTTTTTGCGAGCCGCTGCAGCCTTA
Organism: Burkholderiales bacterium; assembly: GCA_947473125.1. Lineage (GTDB taxonomy): Bacteria > Pseudomonadota > Gammaproteobacteria > Burkholderiales > JAEUOS01 > CANJDH01. The sequence goes on along the minus strand of CANJDH010000050.1, from coordinate 26,210 downwards.
CTCGATGGTCGCCTTGGTGCGCAACTCGGTGAGCATTTTTTCGAACTGGTTGCGCTGCAGTACTTCCATGATGCGCGGCTTGGCTTCTTCGATCGACGGCAATTGGGTGTCGCGCGTGTCGTCGACGCGGATCACGTGAAAGCCGAACTGGGTCTTGACCGGGGTCTGGGTGACTTCGCCTTTTTTGAGCTTGAGCATCGCCTGGGTGAATTCAGGCACGAACGTCGAGGGCGTGGCCCAGTCGAGGTCGCCGCCCTTGTCCTTCGAACCCGGATCTTCCGAGGCCTTGGCAAGGTCTTCAAACTTGGCGCCGCCCTTGAGTTTGGCGATGATGCCCTTGGCCAGGTCTTCGGTCTTGAGCAGGATGTGGCGCGTGCGGTATTCCTTCTCGCCCAGTTCCTGCTTGATCTTGCTGTATTCGGCGTTGACCTGCGCATCGGTAATCGCATTGCGCTTGAAGTATTCCTGGATGTAGGCGCGCACCAGGACATTCTGCTTGGCGAATTCGAGCTGGGTTTCCACCTCGGGAAGTTTTGCCAGGCCCATCTTGGAAGCTTCCTGCATCATGATTTCGCGGTTGATCAGTTCTTCCTTGATGGCCTTGCGCAGGTCGGGGCTGTCCTGGCGCCCCTGGGCCGCCATTTCCTTGATCATGGCGTCGGCGCGCGACATCGGGATCGCCACGCCGTTGATCTTGGCGATGTTCTGCGCCAGCGCGGCGCCACTCAGCGTGGCGAGCGTGGCGGCGAGCAGGAGGGATACGGGTTTTCTCATCTTGGGTCCTAGCGGTTGTGGATCAGGTTGTAGATCGATTGGAAAGTTCGAAACATGGGGTGTGCGACGATTCAAACTTCGTCCGGTGCCAGCGCGGTGAGCGCGAGCGCGTGGATATCGTGTTGCATCAGGCTGCCGAGTGCGTCGTACACCAGGCGATGGCGCGCGACCCGCCCCTGCTGCGAAAATTGTGCCGAGACGATGCGTAGCGTGTAGTGTCCGCCGCCGCCGGCAGCCCCCGCATGGCCGGCGTGCAGGGCGCTGTCGTCGCCGATTTCGACTGAGCGGGGCTCAAGCGCGGCGAGGCGCTCGCGCATCTGGGTCTCGATGTTCATGCCTACTTGCTCTCGGGGGTGATCTGTTCCTGGGGCATGTGGCGATAGATGTAGAAACCCTGCAGCACCATGAATACGAGCAGGGCGCCATACATGCCGAACACCCGGAATTTGCTCCATATTTCCGGGGAGAAAGTCAGGGCCACGTAGAGGTTGACCGCGCCAATCATGGCAAAGTAGGCCACCCACATCAGGTTGAGGCGGCTCCAGGCTACGTCGGGCAGGGCGAGTTTTTCGCCGAGCATCATCTTGAGCAGGTTTTTCTTGAAAAACAGCGGCGCCCCGAGGAACACCAGGGCAAATCCCCAGTTGAGCGCGGTCGGCTTGAGCTTGATGAACAGGTCGTCCTTGAGGAACAGCGTGATCGAGCCGAACACGATGATCGCGGCGAACGTGAAGGCGTGCATTTTCTTGACCTTGCCGTAGCGCCAGCGGCTGGCGATGAGCTGCAGGGCGGCTGCGCCCATGGCAAGCTTGGTGGCAAAGAAAATGTCTGCAAGGCCGAATGCGACAAGCAGGAACGGCAAGGCCGGGACAAGGTCGATGAGGAAATCCATAGCCTCGAATTGTACCGCCACGCACCTGCTTGCCGGGCGCCGTCAGGCGGCGCCGCGCGGCCGTTCAGCGTTTGGCAAACTTGAGCGAGGCCGAGTTGATGCAGTAGCGCAGCCCGGTCGGCTGCGGACCGTCGTTGAACACATGGCCCTGGTGCGCATCGCACACCGCGCAGTGCACTTCGGTGCGCGACATGAAGAAACTGCGGTCGGTGGTGGTGGCGATGTTTTCCTTGATTGCCGGCTGCCAGAAGCTCGGCCAGCCGGTGCCGGACTCGAACTTCTGCTTGGCGTCCCAGAGCGGCGTGCCGCAGCAGACACACAGGTAAACGCCGTCTTCGTGGTGCTCGGCGTATTCGCCGGTAAAGGCTCGTTCCGTACCGTGTTTGCGCGTGACATCGAACTGGAGCGGTGACAACTGCTCCTTCCATTCCTGGTCGGTCTTGGTGACTTTGGTCGGGTTCGGGTTGGTGGCGGCGTCGCTCATGGCGCTCCTCTGGCGGACGTAAGGGGTTGGGGGACGGAATCAGGAAGAGCAGGACACTTCGAGGTGGCCGGCCCAGTCCGGAGGCAGGGCGGCGTAGGCCTCGTTTTCCGGCTGCTCGTCGAACGGCGCGCTGAGCAGCTTGCGCAAGGTTTCGATTTCGCCAAAATCGCGCGCGTCGCGCGCCTTGCGGATCGCCACCTCGGCAAGATAGTTGCGCAGCACGTATTTGGGATTGGCGCGGTTCATGCGCGCCGCGCGTTCGGCGTCGACGCTCGATTCGGCCTGCAGGCGCGCGCGATAGCGTGCCGCCCAGGCGTCAAACCGGGCGCGGTTGATGACCAGGTCGCGCACCGCGCTGTCGGCGCCCGCGTCGGCCGCATGCAGCCGCGACAGGTTGCGAAACAGCAGCGTGAAGTCGGCATGCGATTCGGCCATCAGGGCGAACAACTCGTCGACCAGCTCGATATCGGCATCGTGTGCGCTCGACAGGCCCAGCTTGGCGCGCAGCAGCGCATCCCGTGCCGTCTCGAAAGCTGGTTCGTAGGTGTGCAGTTGCGCTTCGACGGTGTCGGGCTCCATCAACGGCACCAGTGCCTGGCCGAGCGCGTACAGGTTCCACAAGCCGATGCGTGGCTGCATGCTGTAGGCGTAGCGGCCCTGATGGTCGGAGTGGTTGCAGATGTGGTCGGGGTCGAAGGCTTCCATGAAACCGAACGGGCCGTAATCAAGCGTCAGCCCGAGGATCGACATGTTGTCGGTGTTCATCACACCGTGCATGAAGCCGACCGACTGCCATTGCGCCATCAGTTGCGCGGTGCGCGTGACCACTTCAGCGAGGAATCGCGGGTAACGCTCCGGCGCACCGCTGATGCTCGGGAAATAGGTGTCGATCATGAAATCGGCAAGGGTGCGCACGGCGTCGGCGTCGCGCCGGTGGTACCAGTATTCGAACGACCCAAAGCGCACGAACGAGGGTGCCAGGCGCGTGACCACTGCGGCGGTCTCGACGGTTTCGCGAATCACCGGCTGGTCCGAGCCGGTGATGGCCAGTGCGCGGGTGGTCGGGATGCCCAGACCGTGCATCGCTTCGGAACACAGGTATTCGCGGATCGACGAGCGCAACACGGCGCGGCCGTCGCCCATGCGCGAGTAAGGGGTCGGGCCGGCCCCCTTGAGCTGGACTTCCTGCACGCCGTCGACACCGGTCGCCTCGCCGATAGTGATGGCGCGACCATCGCCAAGTTGCGGCACATAGGTGCCGAACTGGTGGCCGGCGTAGACTGCCGAAAGTGGCCGGGTGGCTTCGGGGACGTGGTTGCCGGTAAATAGCGTCGTGAAGCCGGGATCGGCCGGTGCCGCAGCGTCAAGGCCGATCAGCGCCAGGGCGTCCGGGTTGTGCGTCACCAGATACGGGGCCGGCAGGGGCGTAGGCGCCAGGCGCGTATAGAATTTGCCGGGCAGTCGCCCAAAGCGCGGTGCCCAGTCGATCGTGCCTGGCAGGCGCAAGGACGTGGCGGGTTGCGCCAAATGGATGCTCTCAAGCGGAAAATTCACGAACGACTCACCTTGGGGTACCCTTGCGGCGAAGGGGTTTTTGTAATGCAACGATCGGTCAACGCACTGTTCAGGCTGTCCAACTTGCGGCTGCTGCATTGTATCGTCTGGCTGTTGCTGTTCCAGGCTGTGACAGTGGTGCTGGCGCAAGGTTCGCGGCCGATTTCGCTGCGCGATGCGCAGCGCTGGCAGGAGTTGCAAGGCCAGGCGGATGGGGCGCTCGCCAAGGGGGACTATGCGCAAGCCGAAGCCCTCGGCAAGCAGGCGGTGGCGGCGGGCACCGCCGGCTTCGGCGCCAATGATCCCAATGTGGCGAGCAGCTGGTCGGGGCTGGGGGCGGCGCAATTGCGCAACAACAACCTGTCGGAAGCGGAAGCCAGTTTTCGCCAGGCCTTGGGTATTTACGAGCGCCGCCTGGGTGCCGAGCACGAGTTCTCCGGCGCGATGCTCAACAATCTTGGCCTGGTGCTGGAGCGGCAGGGCAATTTCTCGGATGCGGAGTTGTTGCTGCGCCGCGCCCTCGCCGTCAAGGAAAAGAAGCAGGGCCGGGACCATCCGGATACTGCGGTGACCTTGGCCAATCTGGCGCGGGTGCTGGATCGCCAGGGCAAGAGTGGGCAGCTTGGCCAGACCGCGCAGGCTGCCGTAGCGGCGCGTCCGGTGGCGGGATCCGCCGCAGCACCGGGCGCAGGGTCCGTAGAAGCTGTGCGCCTGGCGAGCCAGGCGCAATCTGCGGCCGCGCAGGGGAATTTCAGCCAGGCTGAGTCGCTGCACCGGCAGGCGCTGGCGGTGCATGAAAAGCAGCTGCCGCCAGACCACCCGACCACTCTGGCGACGCTCACCAACCTGGGCAGCGTGATGATGCTGCAGGGTAAGTTCAAGGAGGCCGAGGCGATGTTTCGGCGCGTCATGGTGGCGCGCGAAAAAGTCCTTGGGCCGGAGCACCCGGACACCGCGATCAGCCTCAACAACGTGGCCAATTCGCTCTTCGAGCAAAGCAAACAGGACGATCTGAACGGCCCACCGGCGCGCCGGGTGCGCGGTGGTGTGCGCGATTTTGCCCAGGCCTCGGAAACCGAAACGCTGTATCGGCGCGCGCTTGCGGTGCAGGAAAAAACCCTCGGGGAGAACCACCCTTCGACGGCCGCGACGCTGAACAACCTGGCGGTACTGCTCACCGGGCGTGGGCGCTATGGTGAGGCTGAACCGCTGCACATGCGCGCATTGGCAATCGCCGAAAAGTCTCTGGGCAGTACCCATCTCGACACGGCAAGCATGCTCACGACGCTGGCCATCACTTATGACCGCCAGGGCAAGAGCGTGCAAGCCGAGGAGCTGTATGGCAAGGCGGTGGCCAACGCGCGCGAGGCGCGCGTGCCGCGCAACCTGCTGGTCAACGCCAGCAGCATGGCCTACAGCATGGCGCGACGCGGCCGGTTGCGCGACGCCGTACCCTACTACCGCGAGTCGGTCGATGCGCTCGAAGCGCTGTATGCGCAAAGCCAGGGGCAGACCGAAGAGTCGCGCCAGGCCTTCCTCGGGCAGTTTGCCTACGTTTATCGCGAGTTGATACGCATCCTGGTGGCCTTGCACGCGCAAACGCCGGGCCAGGGCTTTGAGCGTGAAGCGCTGGCGGTGGCCTCGCGTAGCCAGTCCCGGGTGTTTTCCGAGATGCTGCGCCAGGCGGACGTGGCGCGGTTCTCCGACGCACCGGCGTTCGCGGCGGCCAAGAAGCGCCGCGAGACCGCCCAGGAACGCATCACCGCATTGCGCTTCGCACTGCTGTCGGTGGCCGACGCGCAAGCCGGGGCCGCCGCGCAAAAAGCCCAGATCGGGCGCCAGATCGCCGAGCAGGAAGCCGTTCTCAAGGCCGCCGAAGACGAATTGTGGCGCGATTATCCGCGCTTCATGGAATTGACCAATCCGCGCCCGGTGACAGCGGACGAGCTGCAAAAAACCCTGCTGCGTGAAGGCGAGGTCCTTGTCACCTATGCGCTGTTGCCCAATGAGGCGATCATTTTTGCGATGACGCGCGACAAGTTCCAGATGGCGGTGACGCGGGTCTCGCGCGACGACCTCACGCGCCGCGTGCAGCGCCTGCGCCGGCCGATGGAACGCATCGCCGGGGGCGAACCCCTGATCGTGTTGCGCGAAATGGATCCGCAATTGCTGGCCGGCTTGTATCGCGACCTGATGCAACCGGTGGCGGCAACCCTGCAAGGCGCCAAGCGTGTGCTGGTGGTGGCCGACGGCCCGCTGTATACCTTGCCGTTTGAGCTGATGGTGACGCGTTTCGGCAACGATGAGCGCGCCAAATTCGATGCTGCGCGTGCCGGCGGCAATGGCGGCGCCGACAAGCCGTTTCTGGCCGAATATGCGACGCTGCCGTTCGCCGGCAATGCGTTTCGTTTCAACTATCTGCCGAGTCTGGCGGCGCTGGCGTCGCAGCGCATCAACCCGAAACCGCCGGCGCGCTACAGCAAGCAGCTGGTGGCATTTGCCGATGCGATTTTCGGCGGTGAGGACGGCACGCCGGCGACCTATAACCCGCAGACGCGCACCCTGCTCGGTGTGCTGGCCGCCACGTTGCCGGCGGGCGGGGCGCGCATTCCGCGGCTTTCGGAAACTGCCGCCGAGGCGCGCGAGGTTGCGTCGATTGTCGGAGGAGAGACGTCGGTGCTGATGCGCGGAGAGGCCCAGGAAAAACGCGCCAAGTCGGGCATCCTCAAGGACGTGCGCTACGTGCTGTTTGCCACCCACGGCTTTCTGGGCACGGACTTTTTGCAGAACATCGATTTGTCGCTCGATGCCGAAGGCGTGGTGTCGCGTAGCGGCACACCGAACAAGGGTGCCCTGGCGCAGCCGGCGCTGGCGATGACGCTCACCGGCGACCTGCAGGGCGAAGACGGCCTGTTGTCGATGCGCGAGGTGATTGAAGACCTTGAGCTGTCGGCCGAACTGGTGGTGCTGTCGGCCTGCAATACGGCGGGGGATTCGCAGTCATCGAGCAACGGCGAAGGCTTTGCCGGCCTGACGCGCTCCTTCATGTACGCCGGAGCGAAATTGCTGATCGTGAGCCACTGGTCGGTCGACAGCGTCGCGACCCAGGCGCTGGTGACCGGCACGTTCCGCGAGCTCAAGAACGGCAAGACCACCGCCGAAGCGCTTGGTGCCGCGCAACAGGCGCTGGTCGCCAGCGTCTACCAGAGCGAAGGCCGTTCGTTTTCGCGTGCGCACCCGTTTTTCTGGGCGCCGTTTGTCGTGGTGGGTGACTGACATGGCGTTCACCTTCTCCACGGGTTTTCGCCGCCTGACCCGCGAATGGCAGCGCTATGTACTCGTCACGGCGATTGCCGCCGGGGCGATGATCGCCGCTGACTGGCAGGGTTCGCTGAAGAGCTTCGACGATTTTTATTTCGACGCCTGGCACCTGGTCGCTGGCAAGCGACGCGAGGCACTGCACGTGGCGATCGTGTCGGTGGATGACGACACCTTTGACCGCCTCAAGGATGATCCGCTGGCGTTCTGGCAGCCGCACTTTGCCACCGCCATGAAAGTGCTTGAAGACGCCAAGGCCAACGTGGTCGGCCTCGACTTTACCTATGCCACCAGCGCCGAGACCTGGCTAAAGCGCCTCAACCTGCCGGAGAGCAACGTCAGTCGCACCTATGACGCCGGTTTTCGCGAGCGCCTTGCGGCCGGCAACAAGGTGCTGGTCGGGCATTTGTACGAAACCTCATCGGGCGAGATCAAGCAGGCACTGCCGCCCCCGGAGCATTTTTTCCTGTTGCCGAACCAGTTGCAGGATGTCGGCATGGCCAACCTCTACCCCGAGGCCGACAGCATTGTGCGGCGCTACCTGCCGGTGCTGGTCACCCAGGAGGGCTTGCCCGGGCTAGGCTTCTCGACGCTGATGGCTTTGCGTGCCTCGCAGCAGGACCCGGCGTCTCCCGCCTGGCACATGGCGGGAGACGAGATTCCCCGCGCGATCCATTACCGGCGCATCGGCTTCATTGGCCCGACAGGATCGATTCCGCGGGTGTCGATGTCGCGCCTGTTCGAACCCAATGCCCTGGCGCTGCCCGAAGTGAAGGCACTGGCGGGGCGGGTCGTGCTGATTACCGCACACGATTCATCGAGCCTGCAGGACACCCACCTGACGCCGTATTCGCGCGGGCTGCCCGGCTTTGAGCGCACCCAGATGACCGGCGGCGAGGTGCACGCGAACATTGTTGAAACCCTGATGACCGGGCGCTACCCGCGCGACTTGCCGCGCCCGGTGGGGATGGCGCTGATCCTGTCGGCGGCGGCGCTTTCCGCGTTCATGTTTCTGCGCCGCAATCCGTTTATCGGCGCGGCGTTCGGCCTGGCCTTGTCATTGATTGCCGCCTTCGCGTCCTACCAGCTGTTCAAGCTCGACTGGATCTTCCCGACCGCCGCCGCGCAGTTCACGGTGTTGCTGGCGTTCCTGCTGACCCTGGCACTGCGTCTGACCGGGGAAGAGCGCGAACGGCGCCGCCTGCGCACCATGTTTGGCAGCTATGTTTCGGACGACGTCGTCGACCTGCTCATCACCCAGCGCGGCGAGGGCGAGGGCGTTGACTTGAAGGGCCAGGAGATGGAGGTGACGGTGCTGTTCTCCGACATTCGCAACTTCACCACCATTTCCGAGAAGCTCACGGCGCACGAAGTGGTGGAGATGCTCAACACCTACTTCGGCAAGGTGTGCGAGCCGATCCTCAATGAGCGCGGTAACGTCAACAAGTACATCGGTGACGCGGTGATGGCGATGTTCGGCTCGCCGGTGCCGTATCCGGATCATGCGCGCCGTGCGATCAATGCGGCGATCGGCATGCTGCGCGCCACCGACGAGTTTCGCGGCTGGATGGAGCAGCGCTTTCCGGACCGCGGGCTGCCGCGATTCGACATCGGCATCGGCCTGCACACCGGCACGGTGATTTCCGGCGACATCGGCACCGACAAGCGCCGCGAGTACACCATCATCGGCGATACGGTGAATACGGCCTCGCGCCTCGAAGGCATGACCAAGGAACTTGGCTGGCGCATCGTGGCGAGCCGCACCACGCTGGAAGCGGCAGGCGCAGGCGTCGTCACCGGGGAAGGCAATAGCATTCACGTCAAGGGGCGCAGCGCCGAGGTCAATGTGGTGGAAATTCTCGGGGTGCAGGATGTCGGACAAACCGGGGCGGCGGGCGATCAATAGAGGTGGCCGCTGAGGTGACCGCTGTAGACGGAAAGTATCGCATCACTTCAACCCATTGATTTTCATTAATAAAGGTAATCGGGGTGGCTCGCCGGATGTGAAAAATGTCCTTAGGTCACTGGCGTTAATCGGTGCATAATTGGTCCACTAAGACCCGGTCACCCGCGAATCCGGGACGGAGAAAAAGCATGAGCATGATCAGAACATCTGCCAAGGTTTTTGTAGCGCTGTCGGCGGCGTCGTCGTTCGCGGCATGGGCTGCCGCCGATGTCGGCTTGGTCAACCAGCTGCAGGGCGACGTCTCGTATCAGGGTTCTGGCGCGGTCGGCGCCAAGGCTGCGCCGTTCATGAAAGTGCGCGAAGGCGACAAGTTCACGATTGCCGATGGCGGCGTGCTGCGTATCGTCTATTTTGAAGGTGGCCGCCAGGAAATGTGGAAAGGGCCATCAAGCTTCAAGGCCGGCTCCAAGGCAGGTGAGGCGCAAAGCGGCACCCCGGTGGTCTCGCAGTTGCCTGGCGGCGTGCCGGCAAAGCTGTCACAGACCGCCGAAGTGATCCAGATTGCCAAGCTCGGTCGTGCCGGCGGCGTGACGGTGCGCGGCGTCAAACCGAATCTGACGCCGGCACAGGCTGCCGAAGTGGCGCAAGCCAAGAAAACCTATGAATCATGGAAGGGCACCAGCCCCGCAGATGACATCACCCCCGAGATGTACCTTTACACCGTGTTGCAGGACTACATGCTGTATGACGATATGAAGGCCGTGGTGCAGACCATGCAGGCCAAGCAGCCGAACAGCCAGGAAGTCAAGGAACTGGCTGCCTGGGTCAGCGGCAAGTAGGGCAAACAGCGTCGGCGCGCCACCAGGGCGCGCGCAAAGCAGGGCAATAAGGCAAGGCCCGGCGGGAGAACCCGACGGGCCTTTTCAATTCTGATGGCACATGGGTGCGCCGCTATAATTCTTCTCGATCAAAAGCGCAAAAAATTTCAGAGGAGACACACTATGCTCGGCTTGATGCAAAGCCAGCCGCTGCTCATTTCGAACATCATTGAGCATGCGGCGCGCCACCACCCCGACACCGAAATCGTTTCGCGTGCGATAGAAGGCGGAATCCACCGCTACACCTATCTGGATGCGGGCAAGCGGGCGCGCAAACTGGCAAATGCACTGGGCAAATCGGGCGTGGCCCTTGGTGATCGTATCGCCACACTGGCCTGGAACGGCTATCGCCACTTCGAGCTGTACTACGGCATCTCCGGCATTGGCGCGGTGATGCATACCGTCAATCCGCGGCTCTTCCCAGAGCAGATTGCCTGGATTGCGAATCATGCCGAGGACAAGGTGCTGTTTTTCGACCTCACCTTTCTGCCGCTGGTCGAGGCGATTGCGCCCTTGCTGACCACCTGCAAGACCTTTGTGCTCATGACCGACCGGGCGCACATGCCCGAATTGTCCAAGGCGGAGACCAAGGTGCCGAACCTTCAGTGCTATGAGGAGATGATTGCGCCCGAGCCGGACGCATTCGTGTGGCCAGAGTTTGACGAGAACACCGCTTCGTCCCTTTGCTATACCTCGGGTACGACTGGTAACCCCAAGGGTGCGCTCTACAGCCATCGTTCCACGGTGATTCACGCGCTCGCCTCCGCGTTGCCGGATACGCTTAATTGCTCGGCAAGGGACTGCATCCTGCCGGTGGTGCCGATGTTCCATGTGAACTCGTGGGGGCTGGCCTATTCGTGCCCGCTGGTCGGCGCCAAGATGGTGTTCCCCGGCGCGCAGCTCGATGGCAAGAGCGTCCACGACCTGTTTGAAGCCGAGAAGGTCACCATGTCGGCCGGTGTGCCGACCGTGTGGCTGGGCTTGCTCACCCACATGAAGCAGCACAACCTGCGCTTCTCCACCCTGAAGAGCACGGTGATCGGCGGTTCATCCTGCCCACCGGCCATGATCAAGTCGTTCCAGGACGAATACGGCGTCAAGGTGCTGCATGCCTGGGGCATGACCGAGATGTCGCCGCTGGGAACCGTGTGCAATCTCAAGACCAAACACCTGGGATTGTCCAAGGAAGAGCAGTTCGCGATTGAAGTCACGCAAGGCCGTGCCGTGTTCGGCGTCGACATGAAAATCGTCGATGACACCGGCAAGGAATTGCCTTGGGACGGCAAGGCCTTCGGCAACTTGATGGTCAAGGGGCCCTGGGTAGTGCGCGAGTATTTCAAAGGGGAGGGTGGCGATCCGCTGATTGAAGGCTGGTTTCCCACCGGTGATGTGGCCACCATCAGCGCGGACGGCTACATGCAGATCACCGACCGCAGCAAGGACGTGATCAAGTCCGGCGGCGAGTGGATCAGCTCGATCGATCTGGAGAACATTGCGGTAGCGCACCCGGCGGTGCAACAGGCCGCCGTGATTGGCGTGCTCCACCCAAAGTGGGACGAGAGGCCGCTACTGATCGTCGTCAAACGCCCCGGCATGGACTTGACGCGTGAGGAGCTGCTCAAGTTCTTCGAGGGCAAGATCGCCAAATGGTGGTTGCCGGATGACGTGGCGTTTACCGATGCGATTCCGCTGGGCGCCACCGGCAAGATGCTCAAGACCAAGCTACGCGAGCAGTTCAAGGGCTACAAGCTGCCCACGGCCTGATACGCCTGGTTCACCCGAGCGTTATTGCCTGCAGGCTGAAGCGCCTGTGTTGTCGAGGGTCGGGGGCAAACGCTTCAGGCGCCGCTGCGGATTCTTGCGAGCAGCTCCAGACTCCGCCGTGCCGCATCCTGACCACCCGGGAAATCACCGCGCACAAATGGCGGTCGAATGTCTTCAATCTCGGTTAGTGCGTCGACGCGCGCCGCGTCGACAACGCGTAGTTTGCGCAAGGCATTGACGGTCAGCATGTAGGTGTGCAATACGTCGTCATCGGCACTGCTTGCGCCCTGGAGATGCAGCGCGCGATTGAGCCAGTGGGTCCCGGCCAGCATCGCGCCCTCAATCGCCATTTCATAATCGTCCGGCCCCAGCTTGGCAAGCGAGCGTTCGACTTTTTCCGCCTTGGCGCGGTGTTCTTCGGGGCTCATGGTACGGTCTTTCCCAGTCGGGCGTGCAACAGTGCCAAGACCTGTGCAATGGCCTGGTCGCATTCCCGCGCGATTGCGGGGGTCGGCTCGCGTTCTCCGCGAATGCAAGGGTCGCGATGGTGCTCGATGACTTCCATCGCCTGCATCATCGCGCTGACGTCAGGCGGAACCGGGGTTTCCACTTTCGGCCGACCCACATGCAGCACATCCCCCAATGAACGCAATGCCGATTCGAGTTGGCCATCCTGGCCGGCGATCAGATAGACCCCCGGCTGGGTCGCAAAAGCATCGTCTTCAAGAGTCGCACCGCAGTGGTGCAGGGCGGCGTTTACCGCATGGGTGCCGAGGGTCATGGTGGCCCAGAACCAGACCTCGAAATCTGCGTCCGGGTCGAGTCGCCCTCGCAGTGCGTTCAATTTGCCAACTTTCTGGAGGTGCGAGTCAATGCGCATGGAGCCTCTCTTGCGACGCGTGATGCGAAAAAGCGATTGAAAATGTAGGGCCGGCGAACCAGAGGCAGGAGGTTCGGACTTATTTTACCAACCCGAGTTCGACCAGAACTGCCTGCATTTTGGCGAACTCTTCCTCATAATATTTGCGGTGTTGCGCGCCAGTCATGTAGACGCTATCCCACATGCTGCGAGTGAGCTGCCGGTTCCATTCCTCATCCTTGGACAATCGCCCCAGCAGCGACTCCCAGTAGGCGACCGCCTCCCTGGACATTCCCCTGGGCCCGGCGAAACCCTGCGCTGTGGCGTACTCGACGTTGACGCCGAGTTCCCTCCAGGTCGGCACCTGCGCGAGAAATCCCGGCAGGCGCTTTCCGCCGGACTGCGTGATCACGCGCATCCTCCCGGACGCCACTTGCTGTTCGGTGTTGACCGCCGAAACGAGGGCGGCGTCGATATGGCCCCCCAGAACGGCGGTGATCGCCTCCGGACCGGAGCGGTAGGGTACGGTGGTGAGCTTTCGGATGTCTACCCCGGCGGCCTTGAGCGGGATGGCCGCAGCGAGGTGCAAATGATTGCCCGGGTTGCCGAAAAAACCGAAGCTCACCGATGAAGGATCCTGCCTCAAGCGCTCGATCAGATCGCGTCCATCCTTGATGCGCGAATCGGCACGCACGGCGATGACGTGGTACTCCTTGAACAGTATGCCGACCGGCGTGACGTCCCGCCAGTCGGTGCGCGATTCACCGGTCAGCTTGTGGGTCAGGAAGGTGTGTGAAATTGCCAGCAAGGTCTCGTTGCCACCGACCGCCTGGCCTACGTAATCCATCGCGATGCCGCCGTTGGCTCCGGTTTTGTAGAGTACGTTTGACGGCACGTCAAACACCTTGTTGTCCTCGGCGAATTTCTTGGTCAGGCGGATCATCAGGTCGACCGATCCTCCGGGCGCCGCGGGGTTGACAAACTCCACAGCTTTGGCGGGCTTCCAGGTGCCTTGCCCGCACGCCGTCGAAGCGACCCAGCCGGAACACAAGGCCAAGGCTACCGCCATTGCCGGCATGTGACCACGCCAAACCTTTGCGGCATTGACCATCACGTATCTTCTCCCGAGGCCGACGCGAGTGTTCGCGACGTTGCGAGCACTATATATTCGGGCTGGGACGAAGTCAACAATCGACCACAGAAAGTCCTATATAGGACTTGCTGCACTGCAGTGTTGACGCTGCCTTGCGTGCGGAGTAGCCTTCCGATCCTGAAGTCATGATTTGCATCCTGCACCCAAGGAGTGTTCAATGTCCCGTGCGATTGTTCTCAATGCCGCCGATAACGTGGCAACACTGATTGATTCAGGCCGCGCTGCCGAACCCTGCAAGCTGCAAGGGGAGGCGTCGCTGACGCTGACGATTTCATCCGACATTCCGTTTGGCCACAAGGTCTGCGTGCGCGACCTGGCAGCCGGGGCCGAGGTGCTCAAGTACGGGCAGGTGATCGGCCGCGCCAGCCAGGCGATTCGCGCCGGTGACCATGTCCACACCCACAACGTCGAGGCCGCACGCGGCCGTGGCGACCAAACCGGAGGGGCCAAATGATGGCGGGTACATTTCTGGGATACGAGCGCGAGAACGGCGATGTCGGCGTGCGCAACTGGGTCGGCATTGTGTCGATCATGGACAACACCAATCCGATCACGCGAGCGGTGTGCAACGCAGTGCAGGGCACCTTGCCGATCACGACACTGTTTGTGCGCGGGCAGTATGGCCGCGATCTCGAGATCACCTACAACACGATCGCCGGCATGGCGCGCAATCCGAACATCGCCTCGGTTGTCCTGATTGGCCTCGAAGGGCAGACCACCGAAGAAATCGCGCGCCGCATCCGGCCCAGCGGCAAACGGATCGAAATGGTGACCGTGCAGGACATGGAGGGTGGCACCATCGGCGCCGTGGCCGACGCGACGCGCAAGTCGGCGCGTCTGGCGATCGCGGCATCCGGCCTGCGCCGCAAGCAGTTTCCGGCTTCCATGCTGCGCATCGGTGTGGAGTGCGGCGGTTCCGATACCACTTCGGGGCTGAGCTGCAATCCAACTATCGGGCGCATGTCGGATCGGCTCGTTGATGATGGCGGCACCATCATCATTTCCGAGACCTCTGAATTTTTCGGTGCCGAGCACCTGTTCGCCCAGCGTGCAGCCGACCCCGAAGTACGCCAGAAATTTCTCGATCGCGTCACCGGTCTGGAACGCGAAGCGATGAGTATTGGTATGGACATTCGAGGCACCAATCCGACGCCGGACAATATTCGCGGCGGCCTTACCACGATTGAGGAAAAGGCCCTGGGCGCAATGGTCAAATCCGGCTCCAGCCCGCTGGTCGGCGTGCTCGACTATGGCGAAGCACCGGTGCGCAAGGGCCTGCACTTTCTCGCGGCACCGGCGCCGGCGGTCGAGAACATGACGGCAATGGCCGCCGCCGGCTGCCAAATGATTTTCTTTGGCACCGGAGTCGGCAATCCGATCGGCAACATGGTGTCGCCAACTGTCAAGGTGAGCGGCAACGTCAACACCCTGCGCAAGATGCCCGAAAACATTGATTTTGACGTCACCGACATTCTTGAAAAGGGATCAGCAGTCGCGCCGATCGGCGACCGCCTATATGACTTTGCGCTCCAGGTTGCCTCGGGAACACGCACCACGAGCGAGGTACTGGATCAACGCGAAACCGCCATCAGCCGGTTTGGCGCGACCATTTGATCTTAATGCGTGACGGTATTGCGTGACCGACCTGCCTTCCCGTACCAAGCAACGAGCAATTGCCGACAGCATCACTGGCCGGATCGCGGCAGGTCGCCTGCGTGAAGGCGACCGTCTGCCGTCCGAGGAACAACTCGCGCGCGACTATGAGGTCAGTCTGGGCACGGTACAAAAAGCGCTTGCCGATCTGGCGCGGGTCGGTGTCATCACCCGGGAGCATGGTCGCGGCACCTTTGTGTCGGGTACCCAGCTGGCGCCGGCGGACGTGCGCTTTTTGCAGTTTCGTGACGCGCGCGGCCGCTCCCTTCCCTTGTTCGTCAGGGTGATCAAGGCGACGCGTCTCAAGGGGGCCGGCGTCTGGTCGCGGTTTCTCGGGCAGCGCGCCTGCGTGCGCATCGACCGACTGTTTGAGGCAGGGCCGCGCGTGCGTCTGGCCAGCGAGTTTTATCTGCGCGCTGCAGACTACGCTGCTCTTGGAGCAGCCGGATTCCAGGTCAACCGGAAAACGGGGGGGAGGTCGGATCAACAAACATCGCAGGCGATGCGCGCCGACAATCTGCGCGAGCTGCTGGAGCGGCGTCTGTCGTTGCCCACGCTCAGGGTGGAGCAGCTGATTCGGGTTGCACCGCCGACGGCGAGCAGTGCGCGCATGCTGGGGCTCAAGACCGTGACGCCGGGCTTTTCGATGGAATTGTTCGGGCACACGGTCAATGAGCGGCCGCTTTACTACCAGCGGATATTTGGCGGACCATTCACCGACAGCCTGGTGATCATTCGAGAAGGCCATTCAGACCGGGCAGCAGAAAGGAGCAGGTGACATGCAACGCTTGTTAATCGCAGCAGCTTTGGCCGCATTCGCAGTCGGGGTGTCGGCCCAGCCCTATCCGAACAAGCCGATCCGCTTTGTCGTTTCGTATCCCGCTGGAGGCGGGATCGATTTCACCGCTCGGCTGGTGGCGGCCAGCCTGGGAACCCGCCTAGGTCAGTCCATTGTGGTGGAAAACCGGCCCGGTGCCAGCGGTGTGCTCGGCACCGGCGTCGTCGCCAAGGCGGCGCCCGACGGGTACACCGTGCTGGTGGGGGCCGACGTCTCCTTCACCATGGCGCCGCACCTGCAGACATTGCCGTACGACGCCCTCAAGGACTTCATTCCCCTGGTCAAGGCGGTATCGGTGCCGACGGTGGTGACGACGGCGGCCAATTCGCCGTTTCGAACTTTCAAGGATTTCATCGAGGCTGCCCGGGCCCAACCGGGCAAACTCAGTTATGCGACGCCCGGCAACGGGTCTGGCATGCATATCGAGCTTGAGATGCTCAAGGAGCAACTGGGCATCGATCTCGTGCACGTGCCATACAAGGGCGCGCCGCCGATTCTGACCGACACCATGGCCGGTCAGGTCAGCGTCGGCACTACCGGCGCGCCGCCAGCGGTCGGCAATATCAAGGCCGGCAAACTGCGCTTGCTGGCCGTGTGGAATGCCACGCGCTCGAGCATCTTTCCCGATGCGCCGACGGTGCGCGAGGTGACCGGACGCGATCTCGATGGCTATCCCACCTGGTACTGCTTCATGCTGCCGGCCGGTACGCCAAGAGACATCGTCACCAAACTTGAGACCGAGATCATCGCGAGCCTGAAAGAGCCCGAAGTGCGTCGCCGGCTTGCCGAGTCCGGCGCCGAGGTGGTCGCGCAGGGCGTCAACGACTTCACGGCAGCAATGCGCAGTGAGCACGCCAACTTCGCGACCTTGTTCAAGAAGCTCGGTATCAAGGCGGATTGACTTATCCATGGCCAATGAACCGGTAGCAAGTGCCCGGCGTTACCCTCCGGCGGCGCTGATCGGCTGGACCGCGCGCATTTTTTCCGCTTCCGGCGTCGCCGATGAGTCTGCCCTGCAAATCGCACAAACCATGGTGCGCACCGATCTGCGCGGCTACCGCACCCACGGCATGACGCGCGTAGCCTCCTATGTGGAGCGGTATGCAGAGGGTGACTTCAATCCGCGTCCCGATATTCGTATTGAAGTACGCGATGGCGCCATCATCGTCGATTCCGACGGGGCGCTTGGACACGCGGTGGCGCCCGTTCTGCAGGAGGCTGCGCTCAAGGAACTGGCCAAGCGCGCTCAGGTGTTTGTCGCGGTGCGCGAATGCGGTCATCTGGGCGCACTGGGTATTCATGCCCTTGCCGCGGCGGAGGCCGGTGCATTTTGCATGCTCGGGCAGCGCACGCCGCCGCTGCTGGCGATGGAGGGTTTTACCGAACCTGGCCTGGGGCACAACCCGATCGCGTTTGGCTGCCCGGTGCCGGGGCGCGAACCACTGGTGTTCGACATCGCCTGCAGCGTGGCCGCACGCGGGCATATCCTGATCGCCGCGCGCGACGGCAAGCCGATTCCGGAAGGCTGGGCGGTGGACCGGCGCGGCAAGCCCACCACCGATGCGCGCGAGGCGGTGCACGGCATGCTCATGCCGATGGGTGGGCACAAGGGCATCGGCATCGCCATGATGGTCGAATGCCTGGCCGGGGCATTCACCGCGACCGCCGAATCGCTTGCCAACTTTGTGTCGCGCGTTCCCGCCGGCGGTGCAGTCGGGCGGCAGAGCGCCTTTTTCTGGTACATGGATCCGGGTGGGTTTTCGGGACGCGAGGTGTTCGATGCCTACACCTCCAAGTGGACCGGCATCTATGAGCAGGCCGGTGGCCGCTTGCCTGGCTCGCGCGGTGAAGAACTGGAACGCGACGGCCATGCGCATGGCCTCGCTGTCGCGCCTGAGATCGAACGGGAACTGCGCGCCCTCGGAGAACGCGTCGGCGTCCGATTCGATCTCGTGCCGGTATGACTTCATTGCATGCCAATGGATCAGAGATGATGTTTCACGTTACTCTTGAGGAGTTCACGTGCACCTTCATGTTTTGAAATGTATTTTTGCGGCGGGGATGCTGGTGTTGTGCGGCGCCGCTCAATCGGTGCTCGCGCAGGCCTATCCGAACCGCCCTATCCGTTTTATCGTGCCGTTTCCTCCCGGTGGCGGGGCCGACGTATTTGCGCGCGCAGTCGCACCCAAGCTCAGCGAGTTGTGGGGCCAATCCGTGGTGATCGACAATCGCGCCGGCGGCAATGCCATGATCGGCATGGACATGGTGGCCAAGGCGCCGCCGGACGGCTACACCATCGGCGTCATCACATTAACCCACGGCATCAATGCCTCGCTTTTCCCGAAGGCACCTTACAACCTGACGCGTGATCTGGTCGGTGTTGCCATTGGTTCCACCTCGGCCATGCTGATCGTGACCCATCCGAACCTGGCAGCCAAGTCCCTCGGTGAGCTCGTTGCCCTGCTGCGCACCAAGACCCACAGCGCGCCATCGAGCGGTACCGGTTCACCGCCTCACATCGGCCTCGAACTGTTCAAGCAAATTGGCAAATTCGATGCCGTTCATGTCCCCTACAAGGGCGGGGCGCCTTCCATGATCGATCTGGTCGCTGGGCGCACCGACTTTGCGGTGTCCAACCTGGGCGAATCAATCGTGCACGTCAAGTCCGGCCGGCTGCGGCCGATCGCGGTGCCATCCGACGCGCGCCACCCGCAATTGCCCGAGGTGCCGACCACGGCTGAGGCCGGGCTCCCGGCGTTCCAGTTTTCCAACTGGACCGGTATCGTGACCTCCAGCGGCGTGCCACGCGAGGTGTTGTCGGCCATGAGCGAAACGGTCGAGCGCGCCCTGCGTTCGCCTGACGTGGTTCGGCGCCTGACTGATCTCGCTCTCACCCCGGCAGCCCTGCCGTCGGAGGCGGCGCAGAAACATATCGAATCCGAAGTCAAGCGCATGGGGGAATTGATCCGCAGCGCGAACATCCAGACTGATTGACCGCTTTTCGCAAAACTCATCCAGGCGGAGTATCCCCACATGAAGAAAACTCGCATTGCAGTAGTGTCGGCCGGTGCTGTAGGTGCCTATGTCGCCGCGCACATGGCGCGCGCCGGACTTGATCCGGTTTTGATCGATGCCTGGCCGGCGCATGTCGAACACATGCGCCAGCACGGACTTTCCATCACCGGCACCACGCCCGAAGAGGCCTTCACAACACCGGTGCACGCATTGCACGTCTGCGATGTGCCGCAACTGATGCGCGAAGAGCCCTTCGATATAGCCTTCATTTGCCCCAAGTCCTACGACACCGAATGGGCTGCCATGCTGATCCTGCCCTATCTCGCGGCGGACGGCTGCATGGTGTCATTGCAAAATTGCATGAATGACGAGCGCCTCGCCGGGGTGGTGGGTTGGGGGCGCGCCTTGGGTTGCATCGCCAGCAAGATCATGGTCGAACTGTACGTGCCGGGCCATGTGCATCGTGGTGTCGCCAAGGGTGGTAAGGACTACACCGTGTTCCGCGTCGGCGAGCCGCACGGTCGCATCACGGCGCGGGCGCAACAGATTGCCCAAATCCTCGAAACCGCGGATAGCGCCAAGGCCACCGCCAACCTGTGGGGCGAACGCTGGTCCAAGCTGGTCGCCAATTGCATGGAGAACGGCATGTCGGCCGCCACCGGCATGATGGGCAACGACGTGATGCGCTCGGAGCCGCATCGGCGCTTCCTGATTCGTCTTGCCGGTGAAGCGGTACGCATCGGCAAGGCCGCGGGCTACGCACTCGAGCCTGTGGTCGGGCTCGATCCTGACCGTTTCCTGCAGGCAGGCGAAGGTGACGCAGCCGTTTTGGCAGCGCTCGAGGAAACACTGTTGGCGCAAGCCAAGAAGCGATCCGACACACAGGTCGCCTCGATGGGGCAGGACATGGTCAAGGGGCGGCGCACCGAGATCGAATTCATGAATGGTTTTGTGGTCAAGACGGCACGTTCGATCGGACTGGAGGCGCCACTGAGTCAGGCACTCACTGAACTGGTATTGAGCGTGGAGCGCGGCAAACTCAAGGCCGATCCGCGCAACATTACCGAGCTGCGGCTGTAGCATTTACCATGCAGCGACGGCGCTCGGTGTCAGGAGCCCCAGCGCACGGATGCACGATGGACGCCGCTCGCTTGTGATTGCAAAAGTGAGCCGGAAAGTAGCTCCCACCAACGGTTTTCGTCCCATTTTCGCATGATGAAAATACTGATCGCGCTTCTTGCTGGCTGGCTGTGTGCGCCGTATTCCCCTGTTTTGGCACAAGAGTGGCCCACGCGCCCGATCACCCTGGTAGTACCGTTTGCACCGGGCGGCGGCACTGACAGCATCGCTCGCGACATTGCCCGTGGCCTGGCTGACAAGTTGCGGCAACCGGTGGTCGTCGACAACCGTGGCGGCGATGGCGGTGCGATTGCCGCGGCTGCTGTGGCGCGGGCGCCGGCCGACGGCCTGACCTTGATGTTCGTAACATCCACTTTTGTCACCCATGCGGCGGCAACACCCGACCTCAAATACGATGT
Source organism: Burkholderiales bacterium (assembly GCA_947473125.1). Taxonomy (GTDB): domain Bacteria; phylum Pseudomonadota; class Gammaproteobacteria; order Burkholderiales; family JAEUOS01; genus CANJDH01. Next base: position 5,584 of record CANJDH010000050.1, on the reverse strand, counting down.
TCAAAAAGATTTTGCGCCGATCGCCCTGCTCGGGCGCGGCCCCTTGCTGGTTGTGGCCGCCAGGTCACTGGAGGTGAAAACGCTGCAGCAGCTGATTGCACTGGGCAGGCAAAAGCCGGGATCACTCAACTACTGTTCTGCGGGCAACGGCAGCATCAACCACCTGGCCGGCGAAATGTTCAGCCAGAAGACCGCGATGCCGATGACCCACGTGCCGTATCGCGGCAGCGGCCCGGCCACGCTCGACCTGATTGCCGGACGCGTGCAGGTATTCTTTGCCACCGTACCGACCATCCTGCCGCACGTCAAGGAGGGCCGGGTCGAGTTGCTCGCCGTTACCAGCCGGACCCGTTCGACGCTGTTTCCCGATGTGCCGACGGTGATTGAGTCGGGCGTTGCCGGGTTCGACGTGTCGACCTGGTGGGGTATCGTCGCGCCTGCCGGTACGCCATCCGCCATCGTTGAGCGCCTCAACGCTCTCATCGGCGAAGTGGCGGCGGCGCCGGCAGTGCGTAACCGCCTGATCAACGAGGGGGCCACACCGTATCGAGGCAGCCCGATAGATTTTCGCAACACGCTCGCCGCCGAACTCGATGGCTGGCGCGCGGTGATCAAATCCTCAGGCATCAAACTGGAAAAAGGGAACTGACATGAAACTGCTCAACCTCGTTGCCGCATCTTGTGCGCTGCTCGCCGCAATGGCGCACGCCGCCGATTACCCCACCAAGCCGATCACGCTGGTGGTGGCCTATGCGCCCGGCGGCTTGGGAGATGCGCTGGCGCGTACGATTGCCGAGCGACTCACGGTGTCGATGAAGCAGCCGGTGCTGGTCGAAAACAAGCCGGGCGCCACCGGCGCGATCGCCACCAAGTTTGTCGCCAAGGCCAACCCCGACGGCTACACGCTGTTGCTCGGGCAGACCGGCGAAATCGCCATCAATACTGCAGTCATGAAAGACCCGGGCTACGACCCGGTGAAAGACCTCAAGGCGATTGCGCTGGTTGGCGACTCGCCGCTGGTGCTGGTGGCGCCGCCCAACGCACCTTTCTCGACCCTGCGCGAGATTGCACAAGTTGCAGGCAAAGGCGCGGTCAGCAGCTATGCGTCGTCGGGTACGGCGACGCCGGGCCATCTGGCGGGCGAAGCGATGATCGGTGCGCTCAAGGTACAGATGACCCACGTGCCCTACAAGGGAGCCGGCCCGGCGCTGACCGACGTACTGGGCGGCCACGTGTCGTTTTTCTATTCAAGCGCCGGCGCCACCTTCGGCCACATCAAGGCCGGCAAGTTGAAGGCGATCGCGGTGTCCAGCAGCACGCGCATGGCGGCGCTGCCCAACACGCCGACGGTGGCCGAGTCGATCCCCGGGTTTCAATTCGGACTGTGGGGCGGCGTGTTCGCGCCGGCCGGAACACCCAATGATGTGGTGGTCCAGCTCAATCGCGAAATCAACAAGGCCCTTGCCGAGCCTGCCACCAAACAGAAGATCGAAGACCTTGGCGCCATTGTGCGTCAGACCACGCCCGACGAATTTGCCGATTTCGTGAAGCGCGAAACCGTCAAGTTCGCCACCTTGGTCAAACAAATCGGCATCAAGCCGGAATAACGCCAATTTCTGAAGGATCGTTATGCGTATCGTTGTTCTCCCCGGTGACGGCATCGGCCCCGAAATTACTGCGGTGACGGTGGCCGCCGTCGAAGCCGCCTCAAAGAAATTCAATCTGGGCATCACGCTCGACCACGACCTGACCGGCCTCGAAGGCTACAAGCGCCACGGCAAGACCGTGACGCCGGAGCTGGTCAAGAAAGTAGAAGGCGCCGACGGCTTGATCCTCGGCCCCACCGACACCTACATCTACAAGGGCGAGGGGCAGGTGAACCCGTCGATGTTCTTCAGGAAGCACCTTGACCTGTTCGCCAACATTCGCCCGGCGCGCACTTACCCAGGGGTACCGACGCGCGTCAATGCCTTCGACCTTGTCGTGGTGCGCGAGAACACCGAGGGCTTTTATGCCGACCGCAACATGGCTTCGGGCGGCAGTGAAATGCTGGTCACGCCCGACGTGGTAGTGTCGTTGCGGCGCATCACCCGCGAATGCTGTGAGCGCATCGCGCGTGCCGGGTTCGAACTGGCGCAGCGCCGCCGCAAGAAAGTGACGCTGGTGCACAAGGCCAATGTGCTCAAGATTGGCGACGGCATGTTCCTCGAGGTCAGTCGCGCAGTGGGCAAGGAATTCCCCGAGGTTGCCATCGATGAATACATTGTTGACGCCATGATGGCGCACGTGGTGCGCGCGCCCGAAAAGTTCGACGTGATTGTCACCACCAACATGTTTGGCGACATTCTCTCCGACCTTACGGCGGAGTTGTCGGGCAGCATCGGACTCGGCGGTTCGGTCAACGCCGGCTTCAAACATGCGATGGCACAGGCGGCGCACGGTTCGGCCCCCGACATCGCCGGCCGCGACATCGCCAATCCGTTTTCGCTGATCCTGTCGGCGGCCTTGCTTCTGGACTGGCACGGCCGCCGCAAAAGCCTGCCGGCGTTCAACCAGGCGGCACGGGCGATTGAAGAGGCCACGGTGGCGGCGGTGGCGGCGCACGAAGCGACCGGCGATATCGACGGCAAGCTCGGCACCCGGGCGACCGGCGAGGCGTTCGCAAAACGCATCCTGGCGGCGTAACCCGCGCTACAACGGCCAGTGGGTCACGCCGGGTGTTCGCTGCGCAGCGTGACCCAGCCGTTGGCCGCCAGCGCACCGATGATCAGCACCCCGCCGGTCAGCGCGGCGGCAGTCGGCGCCTCACCCGTGCCGAGCCAGACCCACACTGGCGCGAGGATTGTTTCGGTCAGGGCCAGCAAGCCCATCTCGGCGGCACGCAGGTGCGGCACGGCCAGCGTCATCAGCCAGCAGCCCATGCCCAGTTGCACGCAGCCCATGATGGCGAGTAGTAACACGTCCTGCCCGGTTGCTTCAAACGGCCAGCCGAGAAACAGCGCCGGCGTCATGGCAAAGAGGGCGCCCACCAGCACCGTCGGCAGCAGATCTGGCGCCTTGCCGGCTGCGCCCTGTACCTTGCGCACGAACAGGATCTGGCACGCATAGCCTACCGGCACGCACAGGGCGTAGGCGTTGCCGAGCCAGCGGCCAGTGTCCAGTCCTTCACCGAACATGATGACGATACCGCCCAGCGCAAACGCGATGGCGAGCCACGTGTGCCAGGCTACTTTTTCGCGCAGGAACATCAGCCCCACCAACGCTGCCAGCAGGGGGGAGATGCTCATCAGTACAAAGGTGTTGGCGGCGGTGGTGTGGCTCAGCGCCAGGATGAAGAAGTAGATTTGCGCGGCGAGGCACGCACCCGAGATGGCACCTGCCACACCGATCGAGCGCACGCTGGCGATCGCGCCACGGCCACGCAAAATCAGCAACAGCGTGCCGATAAATGCCGACATGAACAGCGCGCGCCAGAACACGATCTCCCAGGTGTCGGTGAGGGTCAGCTTGCGCATGATGATGCCGCCCAGGCTCCAGCACAGGCCGGCGGCAAGCATCAGGGCGATGCCGGTGCTTCGTTTGGGAGTGACGGAAGACATGCTTTGATTGGGGGGAGATTGCGGCAGCGTGTGACTATACCGTGCCGCTTGCGTAAACTCTCTGGCGGTCATCGAACAACAGGAGTGAGCCATGCCGGCAAACAGCACGACACAGGAAGCGGGGCGCTGGTTGATGGCGCAACACCAGCAACGCAAACCATTCATGCCACTGGTCGGTCCTCTGGCGCCGGCTTCCATGACGGCCGCCTACGATGTGCAGGATGTGCTGGTGGCAGAGCGCAAGGCGGCCTGGCAGGCAACGCGTGTCGGCCACAAGATTGCGCTCACCACGCCGCAGATGCGCAAGTTTGTCGGCTACGAGGATTCGATTGCCGGCCAGGTGCTGGACCGCTGGAACGGCGCTGACGGTGTGCACGGTTCACCAGCGCGCGTGAAGAAAAGCGACTACGGCCACCTGCTGTTTGAATGCGAACTGGCGTTCCTGATGGCCAGGGATGTTCCGTTCGGCACGGCCGCACCCACCCGCGAAGAGGTCGCTGCATGCATCGATGCGGTATGTCCGGCGTTCGAGCTGGCCGATGATCGCTCGGCCGACTACAGCACGTTCGGCAAGGATGGCGGGGCAACCCTCCATACCCTGGCGGCGGACAACGCCTGGAACTGTGGCGTGGTGCTGGGTGAATGGCGCCGCAACTGGCGTGATCTGGATCTCGCGTCGATCAGTGGTGTCGCCACGATCAATGGTGACAAGGTTGGCGAGGGCGCCGGGCGCGATGTGATGGGCCATCCGCTCGATGCGATGGCGTGGATCGCGCGCCTCCTGCATGCCCGCGGCCAGACCTTGAAGCGCGGTGAGTTTGTCATCACCGGCAGCCTCATCACTTCCAAATTTCCGGAGGCTGGTGACGCTGTGCGTTTCGTGGTGGAGGGGCTGGGTTCGGTCAGCCTTGACGTTGACGCCTAGGTCGCCGGATTAGACCGCACCGGGCAGACCGGCGCCGTGCTTCTCCGCATATGGTGTCAGCTGCGGCATGATGCCCACACGCAGTTCCACGCCGGTCGCCAATTGTTCCGCAGGCACTTTTAGTGCGCGCTCTCAGGGCGGGCTCAGTGTGCTGAAACCCGCCTTCACGAAATCGGAATTGGGGGGCGGATTTCCGGCATGCATCGGCCACGCAGTCCATCTGCCGCACTTCTAAAGCGTCGGTGCCACCTTTGGCCATCTCAAAGCTGGCAAGCTGAAGACTGTCGCGCTATCGAGCAGCACGCGCATGTCGGCGTTGCCAATCCGTTTTCCCTGATTCTTTCAACGGCGTTGTTGCTGGACTGGCACGGACGACGCTCAGGCATCGCCGCGTTCAACGCCGCTGCCAGTGCAATCGAGGACGGTGTGGCTGCGGGGGTGAGCGCAGGGAAGGCGACGGGCGGTGTCGGCGGCAAGCATGCCACCAGAGCCGTCGGCGAGGTGTTTGCGGCTCTCTTGCTGACAGGAGGCGAATGGCTTCAGACGGTTTGTACCATGGGGCGTCGCAGCAAGGAAAGGCCTTTGTCCCGGCAGGAAGGGACTTTTTCCCCCTTGTGGCTTTTTCTAATTTCTGCCACAGTAGATTCTCGACAGCCCAAGCCCGGACGACCTCAAGCAGCGAGCGTTGCGGTATGCTTTAGTATCCTGCGGCAATGCGCGGTGATTGCCGGTTACTGATTTCCTATACTAAAAAATGGAGGACATTCATGGCCACAGCCGATCCGATTGAAGCATTGTTGGCAACAGCAACGGCAGAGGTTACGCAAATTCAACAGGCCCGCGCGGCGGTTGATGCGATGTTGCAGGAGATCCAGACGCTTATGTCAACGGCTCGCTCGGCTGCGCAACAGTCGCAGCAGCACGAGCAGGAATCGCTCAAGGCCGCACAGCTAACGACACAGCACGAGCAGGAATCGCTCAAGGCCGCGCAGCTAACGACACAGCACGAGCAGGAATCGCTCAAGGCCGCGCAGCTAACGACACAGCACGAGCAGGAATC
>CANJDH010000049.1 GCA_947473125.1 Burkholderiales bacterium | reverse complement strand
TGTCGTACACCACCCTCTCGGCAAGCGCCTGGCCGATACCCTGAATCGCACCGCCGTCGAGCTGGCCGCGCACAATCGTCGGGTTGACGACCCGGCCCACGTCGTTCACCGAGGCATACGCGACGATATCAACCCGGCCGGTGTCGGGATCGACTTCTACCTCGCTTACGTGGCAGCCGTTCGGCCAGGAAGGTGCTCCGGCGATAGTCGACGAGTCGATGAATATGCGCTGGCCCGGCTGGCGTTTGGCGAGCTCGAACAAATCGACCTTGAGGTCGGTGCCGGCGACGCGCAGCGTGCCATCGGCGTACTCGATGTCGCCGGCGGCGACTTCGAGCTCTTCGGCGGCGAGCTCGCGCGCCTTGTCGATGGTCTTTTCGCTGGCCACCTTGACGGCACCGCCGCCGGTGAACAGCGAGCGCGAACCGGCGCTGCCGAAGCCGACGCCGCGGTCGGTGTCGCCGAGCACGATGCGAATCCGCTCCGGCGGCAATTTGAAGGTGTCGACGGCAAGTTGCCGCAGCGTGGTTGCGATGCCCTGGCCCATTTGCTGGACTGCCGAAAAAATCTCGATCATGCCGTCGGCGGCGACCGACACGGTGACGCGTTCTTCGAGCGCATTGCCGCCGGTCCATTCGAGGAACGTTGAAATGCCCTGGCCGCGCAGCTTGCCGCGCGCCGCCGAGCCTGCCCGGCGCGCCTCGAAGCCTTTCCAGTCCGCCAGTTCCAGCGCCTGGTCCATCACCGACTCGAACTGGCCGCAATCGTAGATCTGCCCCATCGGATTCTTGTAGGGCATCTGGTCCGGGCGGATCATGTTGCGGCGGCGCAGCGCCACGCGGTCGATGCCGGTCTGGCGCGCCGCTTCGTCCATCAGGCGCTCCATGTTGTAAATCGCCTCGGGGCGTCCCGCACCGCGATACGGGCCGGTAGGCGATTGGTTGGTCAGCACCGCGGTCATGTGGAACGCAATGGTCTGGATGTCGTATATGCTGGTCTGCACCCACGGCCCGATCATCAGCTGGATCATCGTGCCGGCCGGTGTCGCATAGGCCCCCAGGTTGGCGAAGGTGCGGATCCGCAGCGCCAGTATTTTTCCGCTGGCGTCGAGCGCCATCTCGGCGCGTGTCTCGATGTCGCGCCCGTGGGTGGTGGACAGGAATTCCTCGCCGCGCTCGGCCACCCATTTGACGTTGCGTTTGAGTTTGAATGCCGCCCAGGCCACAACGCAGTCTTCCGGATAAATGCCGGTCTTCATGCCGAAGCCGCCGCCAACGTCGCCGACCAGCACGCGCACCTTTTCCTTCGGGATCCCCAACACGCCGTCGCACAACGTGTCGCGCATCGACGACGGCATCTGCGTGCTCATGCGTATCGTCAAACGGTCGGCCGCAGCGTCGTAGCCGGCCAGCACGCTGCGCGGCTCCATCGTCACCGCCGCAACGCGCTGGTTGATGATGTCGAGCCCCACTACATGAGCGGCCTGCGCGAAAGCGGCGTCTGCCTTGGCCGCATCACCATGTTTCATTTCGGCCGCGATATTCGACGGTACATTCGGCGCCAACAGGGGCGCGCCGTCGGCCAGCGCTGCGGCAATGGTGGGCACCAGCGGCAGTTCCTGCCACTCGACAACGATCGCTTCGGTTGCGGCACGCGCCGCTTCCACCGACGTGGCGACCACCGCGGCTACGGTCTCGCCGACGAACCGCGCCACCTCGTGCGCCAGCGGGCGCCGCGCCGGGTTGGCGCCGGGCTGGCCGTCGGGACGTTTCGGCAAGGGGCAGCCGGGCAAAGGTTTGACGCCCGCCGCAGCGAGTTCCGCGCCGGTCACCACCAGCAGCACGCCCGGCATGGCCTGAGCGGCGGCGGCATCGATCGAGACGATTTTGGCGTGCGGATAAGGCGAGCGCAAAAACATCAGGTGCGTCTGGTTCTCCAGGGTCACGTCGTCGGTGTAGCAGCCGGTGCCGGACACCAGCGCCTGGTCTTCCATGCGGTTGACCGACTGGCCGCTGCCAAAACGTGCAAAGTTCGTCTCGTTGCTCATGGTTCTCGATTCGGTGTGTAAGGTGGTTGCGGCGCGCAGAGTCAGTATTTTACGGTGCAGCCGTAGGGCGAGGTGCTCGCCGTCGTCACCGCCTTGCCGGCCAGCGCCTCATTGAGGGCGGTGCGCACGAAATTCTTCGACGTCTTCACATCGCCGGGATTGGCCGAGCGCCTGTCGTCGATCGCCCCGACATAGACGAACTTGCCCTCAGGATTAACGATGTACATGTGCGGCGTGGTGCGGGCATCGTAGGCGCGCCCGACCTTGCCGTCTTCGTCCATCAGTGTGGCGCGCGGCATGCCGCCCTTGTCTTTCATCCAGCCCTGCAGTGCCGCCGGTTTCATGTAGTCATAGTGCGATGGCTTGGTCGAGTTGACGGCAAGCCAGACAATCTCCTTGCCGCCGAACTCCTTTTGCAGGCCCTGCATGTTGCGGCTGTCGTAGTGCTTTTGCACGTAAGGGCAGCCCGGATTGAGCCACTCGAGGACCACCCACTTGCCCTTGTGGTCGGAGAGCCGGGCCGGTTTGCCGTCGGTGCTGGTGAGCGTGAAATCGGGCGCCGCCTGGCCCGGGTTGGCAGTCCACCCGGCGCTCGAAACCAGTGTGGCGGTGGTGAAGCACAGGGCAACAGCAGCGTTACGCAGCATGGCAACCTCCTTCGGGCATTAAAGCGATTTGAACGCGTCGAGCACGATGCGCTCCGACAGGATCTCGGGCAACAGCACCGGCGCCTTGCCCGGTGCGTAGAGCGCGTACACCGGCACGCCGCTGCGGCCAAACGCGGCCAGCGCCGCCGTGATGGTCGGGTCGCGGCGGGTCCAGTCGGCGCGCATCGGCACGATCTTGCCGGCTGTGAGGGCATCGCGCACCACCCGGGTTTCGAGTACAAGCTTCTTGTTCACCTGGCAAGTCACGCACCACGCAGCGGTGAAGTCGACGAACACCGCCCTGCCGGCCGCGTTGTGCTCGGCAATCCGTGCCGCGGAATAAATTTCCCAGTCCGAAGTGGAAGGATTGTTCACCGAGCCCTGCCCGGAAACCATTGGTGCAGGCGGGTTGGCGACCCATACCGCCGCAACAATGGCTGCCAGAGCGGCCCAGCGGCCGATGGCATGTCGGGAGCGGCCCAGCAACCATGCGCCAAAACCGAGCAGCACCAACGCTGCGCCGAACCATACCAGGCCATCCACGCCGACCTGCACCAGCAGCACCCAGGCGAGCCAGACCACGGTCGCATACATCGGGAACGCCATCAGCTGCTTGAAGGTGACAAGCCAGGGGCCGGGCCGGGGCAGGCGCTTCAACCAGCCCGGGAAAAACGACAGCAGCACATAGGGCAGGGCCATGCCCAGCCCCATCACCGCGAACACCGCGAGTGCGGCGCTGGTGCCTTGGGTGAGCGCGAATCCGAGCGCCGCGCCCATGAACGGCGCAGTACACGGCGACGCCACCAATGCCGCCAGCACCCCTGAAAACAGCGCATCCGCTACCGGGTGCTTGAGCGTGGCGCCGGCAATCCCGCCCGGCACGACGTTGCCGAATTCAAACACGCCCGACAAATTCAGGCCGATCACGAAAAACAGCAGCGCCAGCAATGTCACCACCAGGGGCGACTGCAATTGAAAGCCCCAACCCACGGCTTCACCGGCGGCGCGCAGGCCGAGCAACACCGCGGCCAGTGCCACAAAGCTGAGCACCACGCCGACCGCAAAGGCGACGCCGTGGGTGCGCATGGCGCGACGTGAAGCGCCCGCCTCTGCAGTGCGCCGCTCCCCGACGGAGGCGCCCGTTGCCGCGGCATCCGCTACCGTGCCCGCGGTTCCGCCCGATGCGAACCCGAGGATCTTCAACGACAGCACCGGGAACACACACGGCATCAGGTTCAGGATCAAGCCGCCGATCAAGGCAAACACCAGCGCCAACCCCAGCGACAGCGTATCCGCAGATGACGCCGCAGGGGCGACCGCCGCTACCGCAGGGATGCCCTTGCCCGGCACCAGCTTGCCGGGCATCGGCGCATCGAACGATACTGGTCGCGCATCGATGCCGGTGACGATGCCGGCAATCCGTGCTTCGCTTGCGACGAGCTGATTACTGACTGCCAAGGTGAGCGCCAGGCCGTCGGGCGTGTCGCGCGCGGTCTGCATCGCGGCAGGCTCCACCAGGCCTTCGATGGTCGGGAACAGGTACACGTCTTTAAGCGCCGGCGCTTTCACGCCCGGCAACAGCAGGCTGATCGCCCCGTCGGCTGTGCTGGCCTTTACGCCCTGCAGCGCGCGCAACGGCAGTGTTGCCAAGGCCTTTTCGAACAGGGCGGCCCATTTCGCATCGGGCGCCGGGTTGCCATTGACAACCGGCAGCGTCAGCTCCAGGTCGGCCCCGCCCGGCAGGCACACGTCCTTGCACACCAGCCAGTCGGCTCGGGCCGCGAGTCGCGCGGAGTGCCCTACCAGGCTGAGGGTTGCATCGCTGGGCAGCGTGATCTCGACGGGCAGCACGATTTCGCCTTCGTAGCCGTAATTCATCAGCGGCGGGATCGGCAGGCGTTGCGGCAGCGGCCACTGTATCGGCCCGGCCTTGAATCCGGCGGGCAACTTCCACTGGATCGTGGTCGGCATGCCCGAATCGCCGGGATTTTGCCAATAGGTGTGCCAGTGCGGGTCCATTTTCAGGCGCAGGCCCAGCAACAGCTTGCCGCCCGGCTCGGCGGCAGACGTGCGCGCGATCAGTTCCGCTTCGACGTAGTCGGTACGCACCGGCTTGGCGCCCGCCCCGAGCGACAGAAATAGCAGCAGCAGCGCGGCGGTTTTCAGGAGGGATGTAGACATGGAAGGCGAATTATGAACCTTCGGTTGGAGGCGGCGCGCAGGGCTTGGTTCCTTGGGATAATGACAATATGGTTTCGGCCGGTTCATCCACAGCTACCCAGGGCAGCAACGGGCCCGCCTCCCCGTTCGACCTTCTGGTCATCGGCGGCGGCATCAACGGCTGCGGCATCGCGCGCGATGCCGCCGGGCGCGGCTTGTCGGTGCTGCTGGTCGAGCAGGACGACCTGGCCTCGGCTACCAGCCAGTGGAGCAGCAAGCTGATCCACGGCGGCCTGCGTTATCTTGAGCATTACGAATTCCGCCTGGTCGCCGAATCGCTCGCCGAGCGCGAGGTGCTGCTTAAGGCGGCACCGCATTTGATCCAGCCGCTTGAATTCATCGTGCCGCACGAGCCGCACTTGCGGCCGCGCTGGATGATTCGTGCCGGCCTTTATCTGTACGACATTCTCGGCGGGGCCAAATCAGTGCCTGCCTCGAAAAGCCTTGTGCTGCAAGGGTCTTCAAAGGGTGTCGGCCTGAAATCGGCCTACACCAACGGGTTCAGCTACTACGATGCGCGCGCCGACGACGCGCGCCTGACGATTCTCAACGCCCGTGGTGCGGCCGACCGTAGCGCCGTCGTGTCGCCGCATACGCGGTTTGTCAGTGCGCGCGTGATGGACGCCACCTGGCACGTGACCTTGCAGGATGTGCCAACCGGGGAGCAGATCGAGCACCGTGCTCGCGCCATGGTCAACGCTGCAGGCCCCTGGGTGATGCGCGTGCAGGGCGGCGTGAAAGGCCTGAAACCGTCACGCGAGCGCGTGCGCCATGTCAAGGGCAGCCACATCGTCGTGCCGCGCGTGCATGCAGGCGAACACGCCTACCTGCTGCAAAACCGCGACAAGCGCATCGTCTTCGTGATCCCGTTCCATGAGCAGTACACCCTGATCGGCACCACCGACATTGCGGTCGAAGCCTGGGACGAGCCGGCGATCTCGGCTGCGGAAACCGCCTACCTGTGCGCGATCGCCAGCGAATACCTGCAGCAGCCGGTGACCCCCGCGCAGGTGGTCTGGAGCTACAGCGGCGTGCGGCCCCTGTACGACGATGGCCAGGCCAACGCGTCGGCGATAACGCGCGACTACGTGCTCAAACTCGATGCCGATGCCGGCGCGCCGCTGCTCAGCGTGTTCGGCGGCAAACTCACCACCTACCGCAAGCTGGCCGAGCATGCCCTGGCGAAACTGGCGCCGCACTTCCCGGCGATGGGCGCGCCGTGGACGGCGCGAGAGCCCCTGCCCGGGGGAGATTTCAGCGGCGGGCTTGAAACACTTGTGGCCGAACTCAAAGGCGCTTATCCTTTCGTGCCGCCGCCGCATCTGCTGGGCATTGCCAAACGACACGGCACCCTGGCGCGGGGCTGGCTAGATGGCGCACAACGACTAGAAGATTTGGGAGAGCACTTTGGCGCGGGCCTGTATGCGTCCGAAGTGGATCACATGGTGGCAACCGAATGGGTGCAAAATGACAGGGTCTGTGCCGCGCGCGCCGCGGCTGCGGTGCTCATGCGCCGCAGCAAGTGCGGACTTTTCATGAATCAGCAGCAACAAGCGCGCGTGTCGGCATACCTCACCTAAGGAATCGCTGATCCAGTCCGAAAATGCCAAAGTCGCCTTTGCAAGCTGTTGATTCCGTTTATCACTTCGCCGGCGAGTCCGAGAGCCAGGGACTTGATCAGCGGAACCCCAAGCCATGAAACCGATCAGTGACATCCCTGCCGCCCAATTGCGCCGTGTCAAAGGCGTGTTCACCGATGTGGACGATACCCTCACCAGCGGCGGGCACCTCTCGGCGCAGGCATACGGCGCCCTGCAGGCCCTGATCGACAAGGGTTTGCGCGTGGTGCCGGTCACCGGCGGGCCGGCCGGCTGGTGCGACCACATGGCGCGCGCCTGGGGTGTGGATGCGGTGATCGGCGAGGGCGGCGCGTTCTACTTTCACATGGACCCGGCTACCGACAAACTGGAAAAGCGCTTCTGGTTCGACGAAGAAGAAAAACGCAGCCGGCGCCAGATGATGAAGGCGGCGCGCGAGGCGCTGCTGTCCGAATTGCCCGGCGTCAGATTGTCGTCGGACCACAGCTATCGCGAGCTCGACCTGGCGATCGAGTTGTTCAACGTCAAGGGCACGCCGCTGCCAAGCGATTTGCACGACCACATCGTGGCGCTGTTGAAGCGGCGCGGCATGACCACGAAAAAAAGCTCCATCCACATCAACGCCTACTTTGGCGACTACGACAAGCTGGTCATGGCCAGGCTGATGGTCAAGGAGCTATGGGGCGAAGACCTCGATGCCACGCGCGACCAGTGGCTGTTCATTGGCGATTCGGCCAATGATGCGGCCATGTTCGAATTTTTCCCGCTGTCGGTCGGCGTCGCCAATGTGCGGGACGCCGTCGATGCGCTCCTGCCGGTAGCGCCGTCGTACGTCACGCCCTCGGACGGCGGCGCAGGATTCGCTGAACTGGCCAATATGCTGCTGGCCGGGCGCTGAAGGTTTTGGCGCGGCGCCGCGGCATGCCGCGTGGCGGCCCTCAGGGTCGCCAAGGTCACCGGGTCACTGGGTCAAAATTAGGGAAGGGCTGAATAAGTCCGCAGGGAAGGAACACCGCTCTTGCAACACCCTGATTTCGTTCAATACTGTCGTGCGGTAGCCCGCAGATCAGGGACTTATTCAGCTTTTCCTTAGCGTATTGACAACAAGCACGAGCGGCAATCGATCAAGGGCTGCATGCCGCTTCCACCACGCATCGTCACGGCAGGGGGATCCCCGTCAGGGCCTGGTAATAGCGGATCACCGCGTTGTCGTCTTCAAGCGCGTGGCCGAGCGCCAGCGTGCTCAGGAACACCTGGTGCGCCTGGCCGCCGATCGGCAGCGGAAATTTGAGTGTCTGCGCCATGTCGAGAGCCAGGCCCACGTCCTTGGTGATGATGGCGGCGGCGGCGGTGACGCTGCGGTCGCCTTCGATGATGCGCTTCATGCGGTCGGCCACCATCCAGCTCTGGCCTGAGCTTGCCATCACCACCTCGTAAATCTTCTTCGGGTCGAGGCCGGCCTTGATGCCCAGCGAAAACGCCTCGGCACCGGCGGCGACATTGATGCCGGCCATCAGGTTGTTGACCAGTTTCATCTTCGAGCCGTCACCCGGTGTCGGGCTGATGACGAAGCGCTTGTCGCTCATGGTGGCGAGCACGGCGGCGCATTTTTCGAGCGCGCCATCGCCGCCGGCCAGCATCATGCTCATGGTGCCGGCCGCCGCGCGTGCCGGCCCGCCGGAGATCGGCGCGTCGATCATATTGATGCCGCGTGCGGCCAGGTCGACCGCGATGGCCGCGGTGTCTTCGGGGGCGATGGTCGAGCACATCAGCACCACGCCGCCGGGCGCCATGGTCTCGACCAGGCCGTTGCTGGCGAAGCACACCTCGCGTGTTTGCGCTGCGCTCACCACCACCGTGATGACGATCTCGGCTTCCCGCGCGATCGCGGCGGCGTGCTCGCACACGACTGCGCCGGCCTCGCTGGCGAGGCGGTTGCGTTCCGGGTTGATGTCGCGCACCAGGACGCGAAAGCCGCCGCGCAGCAAGGCGTGGGTGATGCCGAGGCCCATGGCGCCGGGGCCGATGAGGCCGATCGAAGTGGTCATGATGTGTTGGGAAGGGGAGGGCAAAAAGCCGGAAGGTTCGGAAGGCAACGGCATCGCAAAAGGGTGCTTCGGTAGAATAGCGCGTTTCGCCCCCTGCTTTTGCGATGACCTCCGTCACAACTTCATTTGCCCTGGTCGGCCTGGGCAAGATGGGCGCCAATATGGCGCGGCGTCTTGCCCAGGGCGGCGTACGCGCAGCCCTGTTCGACCAGCGCCCTGAGGTGACCACGGCGCTGGCGGCAGAGCTGGGCGCGCCGTCGGCCGCGAGCCTTGCCAAATTGGTCGAGCAGGTCACCGCGCCGCGCGTCGTGTGGCTGATGCTGCCTGCCGGCGACGCCACCGAGCGCGCCATCAGTACGCTCGCACCGCTGTTGTCGGACGGCGACGTGATCGTTGACGGCGCCAACAGCCTGTACAAGGATTCGGTACGCCGCGCTGCCATGCTCAAGCGCAACGCCCTGCAGTTCGTCGACGCCGGGGTTTCCGGCGGCGTGCACGGCCTGGCCAATGGTTACTGCCTGATGGTGGGGGGTGACGAAGATGCCGTCGCACGCGTGCGGCCCTATCTGCGCCTGCTGGCACCGAGCCCTGACACCGGCTGGCTGCATGCCGGCCCGAGCGGCGCCGGCCACTTCGTCAAGATGGTCCACAACGGCATCGAGTACGGCATGATGCAGGCGCTGGCCGAGGGCTTTGCGTTGATGGGCGCCAAAAAGGAATTCGATCTCGATCTGGCCGGCATCGGCGCGCTGTGGCAGCACGGCAGCGTGGTGCGCTCCTGGCTGCTCGACCTCACTGCCGAGGCGCTCAAGGCCGACGCCACGCTTGCCGGCGTCCTGCCGGTGGTACCCGATTCGGGCGAAGGCCGCTGGACTGCCGTCGAAGCGGTGGAGCTCGGCGTGCCCACGCCGGTGATGAGCCTTGCACTGATGATGCGTTACGCCACGCAAGGCAACAATGATTACGCGGCCAAACTGCTCGCCAAGATGCGCCAGGGGTTTGGCGGCCACGCGGTGTTGACACAAGCCGCGACTCCGCCTGCCACCCACACCGCAACCAAGGACTGATTTGACCATCGCACTCCAGAACGACACTTTCCTGCGCGCCCTGCTGCGCCAGCCGACCGACTACACCCCCGTGTGGATGATGCGCCAGGCGGGCCGCTACCTGCCCGAATACAACGCCACGCGCAAGCAGGCCGGCTCGTTCCTCAAGCTGTGCAAGACGCCGTCGGCCGCGACCGAAGTCACCCTGCAGCCGCTTGAGCGCTTTCCGCTGGATGCGGCGATCCTGTTTTCCGACATCCTGACGATCCCCGACGCGATGGGCCTCGGCCTGTACTTCGCCGAAGGTGAAGGCCCCAAGTTCGAGCGGCCGGTGCGCGACGAAGCCGCCGTCGCCAAACTGGTCGTGCCCGACATCGGCGCGGAGCTCAAGTACGTGACCGACGCTGTGGCGCAGATCCGCACTGCGCTCAAGGGCCGGGTGCCGCTGATCGGGTTCTCCGGCAGCCCCTGGACCCTCGCCTGCTACATGGTCGAAGGCCAGGGCAGCGACGATTACCGCCTGGTCAAGACCATGATGTACCAGCGGCCCGACCTGATGCATCGCATGCTCGACGTCACCGCGCGTGCGGTGATTGCCTACCTCAATGCCCAGATCGAGGCCGGCGCCCAGGCCGTGATGGTGTTTGACAGCTGGGGCGGGGTGCTATCGGCCGGCGCTTATCGCGAGTTTTCGCTGCGCTACCTCGAGCAGGTGATGGCCGGTCTGAAGCGCGAGGTGGACGGAAAGCGGGTGCCTGCTATCGTGTTTACCAAAGGTGGCGGCTTGTGGCTTGAAGATATCGTGGCGATCGGCTGCGACGCGGTCGGGCTCGACTGGACCATCGAGATGTCCGAAGCGCGCCGCCGGGTGGGCGACAAGGTGGCGCTGCAAGGCAACCTTGACCCCAATGTGCTGTTTGCCCAACCCGAAACGATTCGTGCCGAGACGGCCAAGGTGCTCGCCTCTTACGGCCGGGGGCATGGCCACATTTTCAATCTAGGGCATGGCATCTCGCAATTTACGCCGCCAGATCATGCCGCCGCGTTGGTTGCGGCGGTGCACGAACTGAGCCCTGCCTATCACCGCGAAGGGCCTTGAACGTGTGAGATGGGCCCTGCCGGGAAACGTCTGATTGACGGGCCAAAGAAGCAGCAGGCACAAGGGTTTCAAGGGTACCGGCCTGCAATGCGGCCAACCATGCGGGTTTCAAGGCCATTGCCTCGCAAATCGAGTATTCATGCGGTTGTCGGAAGGCAGGAAACAGTGGAATTGCTGCTTGACTTATGCACAAATTTCCGCTTTTCCGGGAATCGTTGCGCTGCCGCAACGCATGACCGCGTCATGCACTGTAACCCATTGATTTATTTACGGTTAAATTGCGCATGTTTTTTGTGCAGAGAGGTCGAGAACGTTGATCCATCAGGGTTTCCGGGGCATGGTGCAAAGTTGTCAACATAATTGTCCACAGCTTTTGTGCACATCTCCAAAGGCTGTTTTCGCGCTGGTATTTAGGGCTTTCTTTTAACCTTTCACATTAACTGCAATCCCGAAAAATACCGGCCTTTCGTCCATGCTGTTTGCCAAAGTTGCCCTCGACGTTCCGCGGCCGGGGCTGTTTGATTACAGCCTCGATGCGGCTTGCGGTACGCCCGATGACATCGTCGGGCGCCGCGTGGTGGTGCCGTTCGGGCGTCGCAACCTCGTGGGCGTGGTGATTGAAGTGGCGGCCGAGAGCGCGTTTGACGCGTCAAAAATCAAACCGGTACGCATGGTGTTGCGCGATGTGCCGGCACTCGGGCGGAACTGGATTGCGCTCTTGCAGTTTTGCGCGGCCTATTACCAGTATCCGCTGGGCAGCGCGGTGTTGTCTGCCCTGCCCAGCGGATACAAGACTGCCAACCTGATCGACTCCTTGCTCTGGACGCGCCTGGCGTGGTGCGGGCCGCCGACCACCTGGACCAAACGCGAGCGCACCAAGACGGCTCTCGCCGCGCGCCTGGGCAATCCCCCGACGGACGGTGTACCTGGCGTGATTGGGCCGCCCGGTTTCTCCGCTGTGCCGGGCAGTGCTGGCGTCGCCACAAATGCTGCAATTGCTGGAACCGTTGGAGCCGCAGGAATCGCAGGAGCCGCTGGAGCATTCGGCTGCGAACTCACGCGCATCTCGCCCAAGGCGCTTGAGCATCTCGCTGCCTGGCGCGTCGCCGGTTTGATCGGTGAAGTGCCGGCCACCCCCTATGTCGCCTCCGCAGCGCCCCCGCTCAATCCTGAACAGGCGGCGGCGGTTGACGCGGTCGTGGCAGCCCTCGACGCGCGCCAGCATCGCCCGCAGCTACTGCATGGCGTTACCGGCAGCGGCAAGACCGAGGTATACCTGCATGTTGCTGCCGAAGTGCTGGCACGCGGCCGCCAGGTGCTGATGCTGGTGCCAGAGATCAACCTCACGCCGCGCCTCCTGCAACTGGTGCGCGAGCGATTTTCATCGAGCACCATTGTGGCCCTGCACAGCGAGTTGAACGATAGCGAGCGCTTGCACGGGTGGCTGCTCGCGCACACCGGGCAAGCCGATATCGTGCTCGGCACCCGGCTCGCGGTGATGACGCCCTTGCCGCGCCTCGGGCTGATCGTGGTCGACGAAGAGCACGATCCTTCCTTCAAGCAGCAGGAGGGCATGCGCTATTCGGCGCGTGATCTCGCAGTGTTTCGCGGCCATCGTGAAAACCTGCCCGTCGTGCTCGGGTCGGCCACGCCGTCGCTCGAAACCTACGCGCATGCCGAATCCGGCCGCTACGACAAGCTGTTGCTGCGCACCCGCGCGGTGACCAATGCGGTGCTACCCGCGATCGGGCTGGTAGACCTCAATACCGCCCCGCACGAACACGGCGTGACCAACCCGGTTTGGGCGGCCTTGAAGCAGCGCCTCGATGCCGGCGAGCAAAGCCTGGTGTTCCTGAACCGGCGCGGCTTTGCGCCCGTACTGTCCTGTGCCGGTTGTGGTTGGGTGAGTGCTTGCACTCGATGTACCTCATACATGGTGCTGCACCGCCAGGGGCATGCCGCCAACCTGCGCAGTGACGGCATGCTCACACATGGGCGCCTGGTGTGCCATCACTGCGGCCTCGACACCAGCGTACCCGAGCGCTGCCCTACCTGCGGCAACCTCGATGTACGTGCCTACGGGCAGGGCACGCAGCGGCTCGAATCGCGCCTCGCCGAGCGCTTCCCCGCGGCGCGGGTGTTGCGGATTGACCGCGACTCGACCGCACGCAAGGGTTCTGCCGAGCGCCTGCTGGCCCAGGCACACGCCCACCCGGACGCCGGCGGCGCCGACATCCTGGTCGGCACGCAAATGCTCGCCAAGGGCCACGATTTCAAACGCCTCACCCTGGTGGCGGCACTTAACGTCGATGCCGCCCTGTTCAGCGCCGATTTTCGCGCCAGCGAACGCCTGTTTGCCCAATTGATGCAGGTGTCGGGCCGTGCCGGCCGTACCGAAAAGCCCGGCGAGGTCCTGATCCAGACGCGCAATGGCGGCCACCCGTTGTTTCAGGCGCTGCTCACACACGACTACGACCGCTTTGCCCGTTCGCTGCTCAAGGAACGCCAGGTTGCCGGGCTGCCGCCCTCGGGCTTTCAGGCCATGCTGCGCGCCGAAGCGAAAACGCTTGCGGATGCGCTCGAGTTTCTCCGCGGCGCCGCGGCCCACGGCGAAGAGGCGCCCCAGGTGATCATGTATGACCCGGTGCCGATGACCCTGACACGCCTGATGAACGTGGAACGCGCGCAGCTGATGGTGGAATCGCCCTCGCGGCCGGCGCTGCAGGCGTTTCTAACCGGATGGGTTGCCTGGCTTTACGCCAATGCACCGAACAATGTGCGCTGGCACCTGGAGGTCGACCCGCTCGATATCTGACCCGTCGACGCTGCCAATACGCGGGTGCCGAACCATGGGGCCATCCATCGGGATAGGGCGGGCCGGCGAAAAACCAAAACGGCGCCTGTCGGCGCCGTTTCTAGTTGGTGCGGCGCGCGCAATGCACAATGTGCACAATGGCGCCGGCGAATGCAGCCAACCCTTACTTGGCCGCGCCCACCATGTAGGCGACAGCCGCCTTGAGGTCGGCATCCGAAGCCGCCATCGCCGTACCCTTGGGAGGCATCGCGCCCTTGCCCTTGATCACGCTTTGCGTCAGTGCATCGATGCCGGTGGCAATGCGCGGCGCCCAAGCGGCCTTGTCGCCAAACTTGGGAGCATTTGCAACGCCGGCAGCATGGCACACCTGGCAGGCGGTGTCGTACAGCGCTTTACCGACATCGGCTTTGCCGGTGGCGGGAGCCGCTGCAGCAACCACCGGGGGCGGAATCACCACTGCGGCAGCTGCCGGCGCGGCGTCTTTCTTTTCTTCGGCTTTGGCGGCGGGTGTGGCGGCCGGGGCAGCCGGCTCCTTGAAGCTTGCACCCGAGGCATTGGCCATCAGCACCACGGCGCGCGCCACCTCAACGTCGTCGAGGTCGGCGTTGCCGCCCTTGGCCGGCATCGCGTTTTTGCCCTTGATGGCGCTCTTGATCAGCTCGTCGCCGCCCATTTTGAGGCGCGGCGCCCAGGCGGTTTTGTCGCCCGTCTTGGGCGCATTGGCGGCACCGGTGTCATGGCACGCGGCGCAAATCGCCTTGTAGACCTGCTCGCCGCTTTGCAACACCTTGGGGGCGTTTGCATCGCGTACCGTGACCGCAGCCACCGGCATGATGCGCTCGGCCACCGACTCCGGTTTGGCGCCCTGCGGCGCGTCGCCGTGGGTGCCTCCGGTTACGTAGGCCACCAAAAAACCAATCAATGAAATCGGAATGGCGAATGCCAGCACAATGACCGTGATCAGGTCCTTGGGCGTCTTGATTGGCGATTCGTGGTGATCGCTCATTGCAAATCCTTTCGGCGAACGATGCGTGCTTCGGGCCCATAACGGGCCGTGCAGGCGGATGACAAGACCGCAAATTATACCGGGGTTTACACGCTTGTTGCAGTGCGTTGCGAGGGCCAATGCGCGCGGCGGTATAATTTGCTGCAGCCATCCTGTACCGCCGCGCCCGTAGCTCAGATGGATAGAGTACTGCCCTCCGAAGGCAGGGGTCACACGTTCGAATCGTGTCGGGCGCGCCATGTAGAACCCCCAATCAATGCAATTCAAGATCACGGCTGTTCTGGGTGTGGTACTGGCGATCGCCGTGTTGCGGACTGTCGCGCATCGCGCCGGGTTGCTCGACCACCCCGGTGGCAGGCGTCAGCACGACGCCGCCGTGCCGCTGGTAGGCGGCCTCGCCATCGGCATCGGGCTCGCGGTGGCGCTCGCCGCACGCGGCTCGCTCGAGCCGGCGCCAACCGCCTTGATGGCCAGCGCCCTGGTGGTGATGATCGGCGGCGTCATCGACGACCGCATCGAGCTCTCGGCACGCATCAAGCTGCTGCTGCAAATCTTTGCTGCCAGCGTGCTGGTGGAATTCGGCGGGGTGGTCTTGTTTCATGTGGGTGCGCTGTTTTCGCCCGCAGTGCAGGGGCTGGGCGGCATGCTGGCCGTGCCCTTCACCATCCTCGGCGTGGTCGGCGTGATGAACGCAATGAACATGATCGACGGCGCCGACGGCCTTGCCGGCGGCATCACGCTCTCGGCACTGTTCTGGTTTGGCTTGGCCGCATGGCTCGCCGGCATGCCGGCCCACGCTTCGCTGATCGGCCTGTTTGCCTGTGCAGTGGCGGCCTACCTGCTGTTCAATGCCGGCGGCCCGCTGGCGCGGAAGTTCAAGGTATTCCTCGGCGACGCCGGCAGCATGCTGCTCGGCCTGATCCTGGCCTGGTTGGCGATCGAGCTGGCGATGTCGCCGTTTGCCCCGTTGAAGCCGGTCACCGCAGTGTGGATTCTCGCGGTGCCGATCTGCGATTCGGTGTCGCTGATGCTGCGCCGTGCCTGGCGCCGCCGCAGCCCGTTCAGCCCCGACCGCGAGCATTTGCACCATCTGCTCCAGGACGCAGGCGCGTCGAGCGGCCGTGCGGTCGTGCTGATGCTGCTGATCAGTTTCAGCTTCGGCGGCTTTGCCCTGTTTGCCGAGAAAGCGGGTGTGCCCGAGTATGTGATGTTCTATCTGAGCATGGTGATTTTTGTGGGCTACACGGTGTTCGCCAAAAGGTTCTTCGGGCGCGGCGCGCGTACGGATTCGACCGGGAAGTTTTGATGCCGAGTTGGTCAATCGCACCTGGCGCGAACATCAGGCAGGCTCGCGCAACTGGCAACACCGGCTCATGAACGTGCTGATGTTTCAGGCGTGGCGGGAACAGGCCTGACAGGCGGTTTCGCGCCTCGGATTCACGCCTGACCCGGCAACGCTACGAGCGCTTAAAGTAGAGAGTTTGCGAGAACGGCTCGGCAGGCTGTTGTCACTGAAGGCAATAAAAGTTATGTATATTCAATATAGTTGTAACTTTTATTAATAGTTGTACAATATAGTCAAATGCAACGAACCCTTAAATCACTGGTAGCGGCCGATCTCGCCCGCAAGATGGTGTTTCTGGTGGGCCCGCGCCAGGTCGGCAAGACCACGCTCGCCAAGGCACTGATGGCCGATTACGCCGGGGCGCAGTATCTCAATTGGGATGTCACCAATGATCGCCGAATCATCATGGAACAAACCTGGAGCCCCCGGGCAACGCTGCTGGTACTGGATGAAATCCACAAAATGCGCGACTGGAAGGGATACCTCAAGGGCGCGTGGGATGGCTGCAGCGAAGGCCAGTCGATTCTGGTGACCGGCAGTGCGCGCATGGACACCTTCCGCCAGAGTGGCGATTCGCTTGCCGGCCGCTATGTTTCATTGCGCATGCATCCGGTTTCGGTGCGCGAGTGGTGCGATGCCTCTTCGGCAACCCCGGAAAGCGCCCTTGACCGCCTGATCGAGCGCGGCGGCTTTCCCGAGCCTTTCCTCGCACCGAATGTCGTCGATGCGGACCGCTGGCGCCGGCAATACCTGGAAGACCTGATTCGTGAGGACGTGGTCGAGTTTTCCCGCATCGGCGAGGTGCGCGCCATGCGCCTGTTTGTCGAGATATTGCGCGAGCGGGTCGGCTCGCCGCTCTCGTTGGCTTCGATCGCGCGCGATCTGCAGGTGGCACCCGCCACGATCGCAAAATACCTCGATATCCTAGAGGCGCTGTACATTGTGTTTACGGTGCGTCCGTATCATCACCGCAACATTGCACGGGCCATTCTCAAGGCGCCCAAGGTGTACTTTTTCGACACCGGGCTGATCAAGGGCGACGCCGGCGCCCAGCTCGAAAATGCCTGCGCGGCGATGCTGCTCAAGCACGTGCATTTTTTGCAGGACGTGCAAGGCCAGGCGGTGGCGTTGCATTACATCCGCGACAAGCAGGGTGGCGAGGTGGATCTGGTGGTGTGCCGCGACAACCTGCCGGTGTTACTGGCCGAGTGCAAGCATGCTGACGCGGCAATCTCGCGCATGCTGATCAACCTGGCGGCGCAGTTTCCGCAGGCACAAGCCCTGCAGGTGGTGCGCGAACTGCGCCAGCAAGAGCGGCGCGGCGCAGTATCGATTGTTCGCGCCGCCGATTGGCTCGCCGGGTTGGCGGCATGATCAACAAGACATGAATCGGACATACTGCCAATTCATGCCCACTTTTCCCACTCAATCAGCCTGATCCATGTGCGGCCTCGCCGGTTACTTCACATCTGACGCCCTGGTCAACGCACAGGTGCTCACGGCCATGGCGGACAGCATTCGCCACCGCGGCCCCGACGACGAAGGCATCTGGCTCGACGAAGCCGCCGGCATCGGTTTTGCTTTTCGCCGCCTGTCGATCCTTGACCTGTCGCCCGCCGGCCACCAGCCGATGGCCTCGGCCAGCGGCCGCTTTGTCATCATGTTCAACGGCGAGATCTACAACCACCTCGACCTGCGGCGCGAACTGGGCGAGCAGGAATGGCGCGGCCACTCTGATACCGAGACATTGCTTGCTGCCTGCGAGGCCTGGGGCTTCGAAGCCACGCTCAAAAAAGCCGTCGGCATGTTTGCCATCGCCCTGTGGGACCGCCGCGAACGCACCCTCACCCTGGCGCGCGACCGCATGGGCGAGAAACCGCTTTACTACGGCTGGCAGGGCAAGACCTTTCTGTTCGGCTCGGAGTTGAACGCGCTGCGCGCGCATCCGGCGTTTCGCAACGACATCGACCGCAATGCGATTGCGCTGCAAATGCGCTACTGCTACGTGCCCGCGCCGTACTCGATCTACCAGGGCATCGGCAAGCTGCTGCCCGGCACCTTCCTCACCTTGCCGCTGGGCGACAAAGAAGGTGCGCATACGCGCAATGCCGCGCCGGCGCCCTACTGGCAACTCGCCGATGCCGTGCGCGCCGGCCAGGCCAACCCTTTCACCGGGTCGGACGAAGAGGCTGTCAACGAGCTCGAGCGCGTGCTGCGCGTTGCTGTCAAGGGCCAGATGCTCTCGGATGTACCGCTCGGCGCCTTCCTTTCCGGCGGGGTCGATTCCTCGTTGATCGTGGCCCTGATGCAGTCACAATCGGGCCAGCCGGTGCGCACCTTCACCATCGGCTTTGACCAGGCAGACTACAACGAGGCCGAGCACGCCAAGGCGGTGGCCAAACACCTGGGCACTGACCACACCGAGCTCTATGTGAGCCCGGAACAGGCGCTAGCCGTGATCCCGCGCTTGCCGACCTTGTATGACGAACCGTTTTCCGACTCTTCACAGATCCCGACGTTTCTGGTGGCGCAAATGGCGCGCCGGCACGTTACCGTAGCGCTCTCCGGTGACGGGGGAGACGAGCTCTTTGGCGGCTACAACCGTTACTTCACTGCCAGGGCCATCTGGCGCCGCCTGGGTTGGTTGCCGGCGCCCCTGCGCGCGGCGCTGGCAGCGGGCATCCACGCGCTTTCACCGCAAACCTGGGACAGCCTGTATCAGACCATGCGCCCACTGGTGCCGGTAAGGCTGCGCACCCAGCGGGTGGGCGACAAGGCCCACAAGCTGGCCCGCATCCTCGATGCGGGCAGCCCCGAGGCGATGTACACCTGCCTGGTGTCGCAATGGCTTGACCCGGCGACGCTGGTGCGCGCGTCGAGCGAGCCGCCCACCCTGCTGAGCGATGCGCACAGCTGGGCGCAGGCATCCACATTCGAGCAGCGCATGATGTACCTCGACGGCGTGACCTACCTGCCGGACGACATACTGGTAAAAGTGGATCGCGCCGCGATGGGCGTGAGCCTGGAAGGGCGCATGCCGTTTCTCGACCACCGCGTGGCCGAATTGGCCTGGCGCCTGCCGCTGTCAATGAAGATCCGCAGTGGGGCCGGCGGTTTCGAAGGCAAGTGGGCGTTGCGCCAGGTGCTCTACAAACACGTGCCGCGCGAGCTGATCGAACGACCCAAGATGGGCTTCGGTGTGCCGCTCGATGCCTGGCTGCGCGGGCCGCTTAAACCCTGGGCCGAAGCCCTGCTCGAACCGGCACGCCTGACGCGTGAAGGCTATTTTGATGCCGCGCTGGTGACCGCGACGTGGCGCGAACACCAATCAGGCGCGCGCAACTGGCAGCACCAGCTATGGAATGTGCTGATGTTTCAGGCGTGGGCGGAACAGCAATCGGCCCGACCCGCAACTTTTCCTGTCTGACCCCGCAGCCCCGGCCTAGCCTTCGCTGCTGATCCGCACCGCATACCCGTGCTGTCGCAGCAGCCGGTTCTGGCGAGCTTGAGCCAGATCGGTGCTGACCATTTCATCGATCATCTGGTCAAGCGTAATCGTCGGCTCCCAGCCCAGGCGCTGCCTGGCGCGCGATGGGTCGCCGAGCAGGGTTTCAACCTCGGTCGGCCGAAAGTAGCGCGGGTCGATGCGCACCACCGTTTGCCCGACCTTGAGCGCGGGCGCGGCATCACCTTCCACCCGCTGCACCACGCCTTGTTCGTCGACGCCCTTGCCCTGCCAGCCCAGCGTCACCCCGAGGCGCGCAGCCGATTTCTCGACAAACTGGCGCACGCTGTACTGCACCCCGGTGGCGATCACGAAGTCTTCGGGCTTTTCCTGCTGCAGCATCAGCCACTGTGCCCGCACGAAATCCTTGGCGTGGCCCCAGTCGCGCAGGGAATCCATGTTGCCCATGTACAGGCATTGCTCCAGGCCCTGGGCAATGTTCGCCAGGCCGCGGGTGATCTTGCGCGTCACAAAGGTTTCGCCACGCCGCGGGCTTTCGTGGTTGAACAGGATGCCGTTGCACGCGTACATGCCGTAGGCTTCGCGATAGTTGACGCAGATCCAGTAGGCATAGAGCTTGGCTGCCGCGTAGGGGCTGCGCGGGTAAAACGGCGTGGTTTCGCGCTGCGGCACTTCCTGCACCAGGCCGTACAGCTCTGAAGTGGACGCCTGATAAAAGCGGGTTTTCTTCTCCAGCCCGAGGATGCGGATTGCTTCGAGCAGGCGCAGCGTGCCCATGCCGTCGACATCGGCGGTGTATTCCGGGCTCTCGAAGCTGACCGCCACGTGGCTCTGCGCGCCGAGGTTGTAGATCTCGTCCGGTTGCGTCTCCTGGACGATGCGGGTCAGGTTGCTCGAGTCGGTGAGGTCGCCGTAGTGCAGCCGAAAATGGGCGTTGCTGACATGCGGATCTTCATAAATGTGGTCCACCCGCTGCGTGTTGAACAAGCTCGAGCGCCGCTTGATGCCATGCACCACATAGCCCTTTGCCAGCAAAAACTCGGCAAGGTAGGAGCCGTCCTGCCCGGTGACGCCGGTGATCAGCGCCACCTTGCCGGTGCCGCCGTGAATCGGATCTGGTGTCGTCATGTCTGCGCCATTGCCTCGCGTAGTCTCATTGTTGTAGTCGCTATTCCCGATGCCCGGCCAGGAAATTGGCGTAGGCATCCCGCAAACCCTGTTCAAGGGGCACCTGCGGGCGCCAGCCCAGGGTACGCAGCACCGTGCTGTCCATCAGTTTTTGCGGCGAGCCGTCCGGCTTGCTGGTGTCAAAGGCAATCTCGCCGGTGTAGCCGACCACGCTGCCGATCAATGTCGCCAGGTCGCGGATGCTGACATCATCACCATAACCCACGTTGATGTGGCTTTGCATCGGCCGCGTGTGCTTCCGGTACAGCGCCGCATCGAGCTCCATGACGTGGACAGACGCCTCGGCCATGTCGTCCACATGCAAAAACTCGCGGCGCGGGCGGCCCGAACCCCAGATCATCACCTGCGGGGCGGCGCCTGCCTTGGCCTCGTGAAAGCGCCGGATCAATGCCGGTATCACGTGGCTGTTTTCGGGGTGGTAATTGTCGCCCGGGCCGTAGAGATTGGTCGGCATCACGCTGCGATAGTCGATGCCTTCCACGTTGGCCGTGGGCTTGCCATACTGGCGGTTGTAGCTTTCGCACAGCTTGATGCCGGCGATCTTGGCGATGGCATAGGGCTCGTTGGTCGGCTCGAGCGGGCCGGAAAGCAGGGCATCTTCGGCCATCGGCTGCGGCGCTGCGCGCGGGTAGATGCAGCTCGAGCCCAGAAACAGCAGGCGCTTCACGCCGCTGGCCCATGCCTCATGGATCAGGTTGGCTTCGACCATCAGGTTCTGGTAAATGAACTCGGCGGGAAAGGTGTTGTTGGCATGAATGCCGCCGACCCGCGCTGCGCCCATGTAGACTTGCTCGGGCCGCTCGGATTGAAAAAACTCGCGCACCGCGCGCTGGTCCACCAGGTCGAGTTCGGCGCGGGTGCGCACCACCAGGTTGGTAAAACCGCGCCGTTCCAGTGTGCGCACGATCGCGCTGCCCACCATGCCACGGTGCCCCGCCACGAAAATCTTCGGCTGTGCTTGCGGCAGCGTGCTCATTTCAAGGCCCCGCCCGGCATGTCGCCATCGGCCTGCCGCCCGTAGTGGTCTTCAAAGCGCACGATGTCGTCTTCGCCCAGGTAGCTGCCCGACTGCACCTCGATGATTTCGAGGTCAGTCTTGCCCGGGTTCTCCAGCCGATGCTTGACCCCCAGCGGAATATAGGTGGACTGGTTTTCGGAAAGCAAAATTTCTTCGTCACCGCGGGTCACGCGCGCCGTGCCTTTAACCACCACCCAGTGCTCGGCGCGGTGGTGATGCAGTTGCAGGCTCAATTTTTCACCCGGTTTCACGGTGATGCGCTTCACCTGGTGGCGCGGCCCGGCATCGACGCTGTCAAAAAACCCCCACGGCCGTGCCACCTTGCGGTGCTGCACGGTTTGCCCGGCGCCATCGAGGTTGAGCTGGCGCACCACGTCTTTTACCGCTTCGGCGTGGCTCTGGTGCGCCACCAGCAGGGCGTCGGGTGTATCGACAATGATCGTATCTTGCAACCCCAGCGCCACCACCGGCCTGCCGGTGGCCGATTTTTCTTGCGCGCGAATAAAAACGTTGCGGCTGCTGAACGCATAGGCCTGGCCGGCCAGGCGGTTGCCTGCGGCGTCAGCCGGTGTGAGCTCTGCCACCGCGTTCCAGCTGCCGACGTCGCTCCAGGCGCCGGCAAAGGGCAGCACCGCCACGCGCTCGTGCTTTTCGAGCACGGCGTAATCGATCGACTCGCTGCGGCAGGCTTCAAGTGCGGCTCGGCCCAGCAGCGTGTGGCCGAACGGGTGGGTGGCCTCTGCGCACGCCGCGCGACATGCGGCGAGAATATCCGGTGCATGCTGCTCCAGCGCTGCCACCAGCGTTTGCGCACGTACCAGAAAGATGCCCGCATTCCACACATGGCCGCCGGCCAGCAGCAACTGCTGCGCCGTTTCCGGATTCGGCTTTTCGACAAAGCGCGCCACCGAATATGCCACCGAGCACGCAACTGAGGTGCCGGGCATGCCGGCCAGCGGCGTGCCCTGCTTGATATAGCCGTAGGCGGTGCTCGGGAAGCTCGGCGTCACCCCGAAAGTGACCAGATACCCTGCCTGCGCCGCCGCCACCCCGGAGTGGATCGTGCCGGCAAAGGCCTTCACATCAGGAATGTAATGGTCCGCCGGCAAGAACAACAGCAGCTCATCGGGCGCGGCCAGCAGTGCGGCGCAGGCCATGGCGGCAGCGGTGTTGCGCGCGATCGGCTCGAGGATCTGCTGCAGCACCGGCGCATTGCCCGCCGCGCTGATTTCACCAAAGGCCGCATCGACCAAAAAGCGATGCTCGGCGTTGCCGATGCACACCAGGCGCCCGCCCAGTTGCGCGGCACGCTCCAGCGTGCACACCAATAGGCTGCGCCCGTTGATCAGCGGCACAAACTGCTTCGGGTAGGCCTCGCGGCTCATGGGCCAGAGGCGGGTGCCGAAACCGCCACACAGCACGTGCGGCACGATGGTGGGATTCATGTTGTTTTGGGGTTGGCAGGGCGCGGAATGGGATAGGTTGCCACCGCTGAGTCGCCAGCCGGTTCACCGTTCTACGACGTCGGATGCAATGAAAAAGAGGCTACCCACGCGATATTACACAATCAGCCCCAACCAGATACATACGCTGTAGGAGCGCGCTTGCGCGCGACTGCGTCCTGGAATCATATCGACACCGGGTTGGCGGCATGCCCGATGGTGATCTATCGGCCAGCATCAAACCGCGCAGCCCCTGCAACCCGCACGGGCGTAAGCGAATAAACTCACGCCCATGACCAACCAGCCCCTGACCGCAATCGAACGTCTCGCACAAGAACTCGCGGAAACACCGGCAGTAGCTTTTGCTGTTCTGATTGGCAGCCGCGCCAATCACACGGCAAGCGATGCCAGCGACTGGGATATCGCGGTTTTATGGAAACCGGCTGCCCCGTCGGCCGACGCAGCCTTTGCACGCCTTGGGCAGCACGAGTCGCTGCGGCGCCGTCTGGCGCAGTGTCTGAACATTGCCGACGACAAAATTGACCTGATTGATCTAGCCTCGGCGGGCCTGACCATGAAAGCGCAGGTTGCCGAGGAGGGAACAATCTTGAACCTCAAGGATGAGCTCGCCTGGGCCTATTTTCAAACCACGACCTGGCGTGAGCTCGAAGACCACTATTGGGACCGCGCCCATGCGGCTTGACCTCTACCTGGCTGAAACAGCCCGCATCGCCCACGAGCAGGCCAGTTTGCTGGATCAGGCCCGTCAGCGCCTTGTTGCTGGCCAACCCCTCAATCGGCTTGAAGAAAGTGGCGTGCTGCATGCCCTGCAAGTGCTTGTGGAAAACGCCATCGGCAAGGCAAAGCATACCGTCAAGGCATGCAATGTCCCGGTCCCGGTTTCTGCCTACGATGCATTTTCATCGCTAAACCAGCTGGGGAGACTGGGTGGTGGCACCATTGAGGAGTGGAACTCCATCATTGGGCTTCGCAACCGCATTGTTCACGACTACATGAACATTGACATGGCATTCGTGCTGAAACTGGTGCGCGACCAGCGCTATCGACTCGTTACCGAGTTTCTTATGCAGCCGATCACCCCTCCCGCCGAAATCCCCCCACAACCCTGATCGGCCGGCATGCCGCGCGGCGCTTCGCGCAGGCAAAGAAACCGGCCCCATACAGTGCTCCAAGAACCGCTACCACCATCGGTTTTGGGGCATTTCCCCTCGCCGCGCGCGGCCCGTCAGGGCGGCGCAACGGTTGACCTTGTTCTGGACAGTACGTACTGTAATTCGGTACAATCGTACCTGTATTAAGTACACACAAACCCGATATCCATGACTGATGCCACGTTTCCGATCGCCCAGGCGTTGTTTGGCAAGACGCGGCGTGCGGTGCTTGCACTCTTGTTCGGCCAACCCGGCAAGACCTTCTACACCCGTGAGATTGTTGCCGCTGCGGGTGCCGGGGCGAGCCAGGTGCAGAAGGAACTGGACCAGCTCACGCGTGCCGGCCTGCTGATTCGCGAGCGGCGCGCCAACCAGGTGTACTTTTGCGTGAACCCGGATGCACCGGTATTCACCGAACTTTCGGGGCTGATCACCAAGACTTTCGGCATCGCCGATGTGATCCGGGCTGCGCTCGCGCCACTGGGGGGTCTGATCGATGTCGCCTTCATCTACGGTTCTGTGGCGCGCAGCGAGCACCATGCCGGTAGCGATATTGACGTGTTCTTCGTGGGCGAGGTTCTTCTTTCGCAGCTTGCCGTGCCGCTGTCAGGAGTGGAAAAAAAGCTCGGCCTCCCGGTATCGACGACAATTTTCGATCGCGCGGAATTTTTGAGCCGGATCAAAAAGCGCGATCATTTCGTCTCGAAGGTGGTCGCGGGGCCGAAGCTGTTTCTCATTGGCGACGAAACGAACCTGAAAGCATTGCGTGGCAGCGCTTGAAAACCTGGCTGGAACAGGCCAACTGCTCCCCGAGGAGACCTCTCTCGACGAGATTTCGGGATATTTACTGTGTGCCGAACAGCAACTTGCCGATGCGCGCACCACAACCCTGAGCCCGGCGAGCCGCTTCTCGCTCGCCTATGACGCAGCCCATGCTTTTGCGCTCGCCGCGTTGCGGGCACACGGATACCGCCCGGGCCGGGGCCTTGGACATCGCATGATCGTCTTCTCGACGCTGGCACATACTGTCGCTTCGCCCGCTGCGGAATGGTCGGCCTTGGCGCGGTACCACACCAAACGCAATGCTTCGGAGTACGCCGGCCTGACAAATGCGTCAGATGCAGAAGCCCGCGACCTCATTGAACTGACCAGCGCTCTCGGTGACCGGGTTCGCGCATGGCTTGGCGTCCATCGCTCCGACCTGCTTTCAGGCAAAGACCAGGGAAATACTGAATAAGCCCGCACAGACCCATTGCGTTTGCGTCGAGGTCAATACAACATAGGCCGAAGAACCGCTCACACCAACGGTTTCAGGGCATTTTCCCTCTCCGCACCTGGCCCGCCGGAGCCGCGCTGCTGGCCGCACTGCGAATGTCACCGTAAAATAGGCTTCAGACATCCATGAAAAACAAATAGATGCGAAGCTACAGCACCCGCAAGCGCATTCTCGTCACCGGCGGCGCCGGTTTTCTCGGCTCGCACCTGTGCGAGCGCCTGCTCGCCGAAGGCCACGACGTGCTGTGTGCCGACAACTTCTTCACCGGCACCAAGGACAACATTGCCCACCTGCTGCCGAACCCGCATTTCGAGCTGATGCGCCACGATGTCACCTTCCCGCTGTTTGTTGAGGTGGATGAAATCTACAACCTCGCCTGCCCGGCCTCACCGGTGCACTACCAGCACGACCCGGTGCAGACCACCAAGACCAGCGTGCACGGCGCGATCAACATGCTGGGCCTGGCCAAGCGTGTCAAGGCCAAGATACTGCAGGCCTCCACCAGCGAAGTCTATGGCGACCCCAAAGTCCACCCCCAGACCGAAGACTACTGGGGCAACGTCAACCCGATCGGGATTCGCTCTTGCTACGACGAAGGCAAGCGTTGCGCCGAGACGCTGTTTTTTGACTACCACCGGCAATACGGTGTTCGCATCAAGGTGGCGCGCATCTTCAACACCTACGGCCCGCGCATGCACCCCAACGACGGGCGCGTGGTGTCGAACTTCATCGTGCAGGCCTTGAAGGGCAACCCCATCACGATTTATGGTGAAGGCAAACAAACCCGCTCGTTCTGCTACGTGGACGATCTGGTTGATGGCCTGGTGCGGCTGATGAATTCCGCCGACGATTTCACCGGGCCGGTGAATCTCGGCAACCCCGGCGAATTCACCATACTGGATTTGGCCAACAAGGTGGTGGCCATGACCGGCTCGACGTCGAAGATCGAGTTCAAGCCCTTGCCTTCGGATGACCCGACCCAGCGCAAGCCTGATATATCGCTTGCGCTACGCATCCTCGGCTGGGCTCCCAATATTCCGCTTGATGTTGGATTGCCGCGCGCCATCGACTACTTCCGCGGATGCGGGGAGTGAAATGGTGCGCATGGTGATTCATTCTTGTTTGGCAAGTCGCGCCTGATTCGCGTCTGATAAAGGGATTCAAGCATGTCAAGACGCAATGTCGTTGGGGGCGATTTTCAGAACAAGGCTGAGGGCTTTTCTTCGCCAACCCAGCGCCCAACGACCGACGAGCAACGCAAGAAGTGGCAGGAGGCAAACTGGGCCTGGTGGTCCTCAACGCCGATGAAATACGACTGGCGTGAAGAAATTGCGCACGCCAAATATAGCGCCGAGTATTTCCAGGAGATTGACGCGCGTTTTTTCGCGTCGGTGCGCCCTTACATGCCATGGCGGAATCTGCCGTTCGAGCGGGAAATCCCGTTTGACCAACTTGCGAATCTCGATGTGCTTGAGATCGGTGTGGGCCAGGGTTCGCACGCCAGCCTGATCGCGCCGCGCGCCAAGTCGTTTACCGGCATCGACATCACTGAACCAGCCGTTGAAGCGACTCAAAGGCGGCTCGAACAACTCGGCCTCACCGAAGCCAGAGTCTTGCAGATGGATGCGGAGGAAATGACATCCCCGGATGCCAGCTTTGACTACATATGGTCCTGGGGTGTGATCCATCATTCGGCAGATACGCGGCGCGTGCTCGAACAAATGCATCGAGTGCTGCGCCCGGGGGGGCGGGCGAATGTGATGGTCTATCACCGCTCTTTCTGGAAATACTATGTTGCCGACGGCTTACTCAAGGGTTTGATGCTTGGAAACTTCTTCAGGAAGCGTTCTCTGCATGGCATCAACCAGGCGGCAACCGATGGCGCGATCGCTCGCTACTATCGCAAGGACGAATGGGCGGCCCTGGCTGGGGATCTCTTCCGGATCGATGAATTTCGTGTGACAGGACTCAAGGTTGAGATGATTCCAATTCCCGCCGGCGCTGTGAAGACATTTCTTGCGCGGATGTTGCCCGACAGCCTTACGCGGTTTGCCACCAACCAGCTCGAGTGGGGATCGTTTCTCACGGTTCACATGAGCAAGCAATGATCCGGCTGGCAAGCGCAATGTAATGAAAATACTGGCTCTTGTTCCGGAGGCCCATGGCGGATTCGGCGGCATTGCCGTCTATAACCGCGATCTCGTCGATGCCTGTTGCGAGTTATCGCGAGTCAGCGAATTGAAACTCCTGCCAAGGGTTTTGCGTGCCGATCCCGCTGACTTGCCTGCCAAAGTCGATATGGTCAGGACCGCTGCCGATGGACTGGCATCCTTTTGCAAAGAAGTCGCAAAGGCTGCTTTCGAACACCATGATGCGATTTTGTGCAGCCATCTTCACCTTTTGCCTTTTGCCAGAATGGCGGCGTTGAGGCGGCGTACGCCGATCATCGGCGTGCTTTACGGCGTCGAAGCATGGAATCCGACAGGTCGTTTTTTGGTCGACCGCCTCGCACGCGAGTGTGACGGGCTGATCGCGATTTCTGAATTCACACGATCCCGCTTCCAGCAATGGGCCCATGTCCCCGAAAGCCGTATCGGGCTGTTGCCCAATGCGGTTCATGCCAGCAGATACGGAATCGGCCCGAAGCCGGCCTATTTGGTAGAACGATACGGGCTTGCGGGAAAGACCGTGCTTCTTACGCTGGGCAGACTTGATGCCCAAGAGCGTCAAAAGGGTATTGACGAGCTTATCGAACTCATGCCGAGTCTTGTTTCCAGTGTTCCGGCACTGGTATTTCTGATCGCCGGCGATGGCGACGATCGTCCAAGATTGGAAGCGAAAGTTGCCGAAATGGGACTTCGAGACAGAGTCAAGTTTGCCGGCAGGATCAGTGAAGATGAAAAGGCCGATCACTATCGTTTGTGCGACGTTTACTCGATGGCGGGACGGCAGGAAGGTTTTGGTTTCGTCTTTCTTGAAGCGTTGGCGACCGGGGCGCCAGTTGTCGCGAGCGAGCTCGATGGCAGCCGGAATGCCGTCCTTGATGGAAAGCTCGGGGAAGTGGCAAATCCGGACCATCCCGAATCGCTGAAAGCGGCCATTATTCGTGCGTTGGCGAAGCCCAGGGTTGTGCCGGAATTGCTGGACTATTTCTCCTACGAAAATTTTGTAAAGCGGCTTGATGAGTTGCTTCATCGGTTTGCCCCTGCGTCGAGCGTGACGCTGAATGCTGGGCTTTTGAAGCCAGGAAAAATCCTGTGATGCTTGTGAACACTTGTGCCGAGAGCAGTACTCTTGTGCGCTCTCGGTGTGCGCCGAAATAACTTGCACATGACCACTGCCAAACTATCGCGGCTCTCGCCAACCAGTCTGCTCGGACAAGTCTTGCGTTTGCCCTTACGGCTGGTGCCGAAGCAGGCGGTCATGACGGTCCGGTCCGGTCTTAACGCCGGCATGAAATGGATTGCCGGTTCAAGCATTCATGGCTGCTGGCTCGGGCACTACGAGCATGACAAGCAGGCGCTGGTCGCGCGCCTGGTCAAACCTGGCATGAAGATTTTCGACATTGGCGCGAACGCCGGCTTTTACGCCCTGGCATTTTCGAGATTGACGGGCGCTGGCGGTCATGTCTGGGCGTTCGAGCCCTTTGCCGAAAACGCTTCCAACGTGTTGCACCACCTGCGCCTGAACGCGATCGGCAACGTCACCCTGGTGCAAGCCGCTGTTGCCGATCGACCGGGTGTTGCCGGCTTTCAAATTGCGCAAAGCAATTCCATGGGGATGCTTGCCGCGCAGGCCAAAGGGTATCTGGTGCCAACGGTTGCGCTCGATGTTTTGATTCAGAATGGCACCGTGCCCATGCCCGACCTCATCAAAATGGATGTGGAGGGCGCTGAAGCGTCGGTGTTGGAGGGCGCAAAGACGCTGTTGCGGCACCGCACCGTCGTGCTGCTGGTTGCCCTGCACGGCGACGTGCCCATGCGCGCGTGTTTGACGTTGCTGCACGAGGCGGGGTACGAGGCGTTTACGCTTGACGGGCAAGCGCTGACGGCGGACGCCCCATTTGTGGACGAAATCTACGCCGTGCCGGCGGCCGGTGACCCTGCGGTACCTGCCGATGTCGTGGCTATGCAGGCGGCATAACCGGCACACGCTCAACCAACCAACAAACGGGAACAGATCAACCACCATGTGCGGCATTGCCGGCATCTACAGCTATCGCGATTCGGCGCCCCCGGTAGACCGCGAAGAACTACTGCGTATCCGCGAGGCCATGCTCCGGCGCGGGCCGGACGGTGCCGGCTTGTGGATCTCCAACGACCAGCGCATCGGGCTGGCGCACCGGCGCCTGGCGATCATTGATCTTTCCGATGCCGGCGCCCAACCCATGTTTAGCGCTGATGGCCGGTTGTGCATTACGTTCAACGGCGAGATCTACAACTACCGCGAGCTGCGCCGCGAGCTCGAAGCCAAGGGTTGCGTATTTCGCTCCCACTCCGATACCGAGGTGCTGCTCCACCTCTATGCAGAGCGTGGTGAGGCCATGGTGCATGCCTTGCGCGGCATGTTCGCTTTCGGCATCTGGGACGAGCGCGCGCAGGAGTTGTTTCTCGCGCGCGACCCGCTGGGCATCAAACCGCTCTACTACGCCGACAACGGCAGCACATTCCGCTTTGCATCGCAGGTCAGTGCCTTGATCAAGGGCGGGCAGGTCGATACCGGCGAAGACCTGGCCGGGGTAGCTGGCTTCCATCTGTTTGGCTGCGTGCCGGACCCACACACCTTCCATCGCGCGGTCCACGCCTTGCCGGCCGGCGCCACGCTGCGGGTCGGGCGCGACCGCATGCACGAGCCGGTACCCTATTTCAGCCTGGCCGAGGAATTCCGGAAAGCCGAGGACGCGCCGGTCACGCTCTCGCCCGAGGGCGCCGAAGAGTTGATTCGCGCCACGCTGCGTGACTCCATGAATCACCACTTGGTGTCTGATGTGCCGGTGGGCATTTTTTTGTCTGCGGGGGTGGACTCCAGCATCCTCGCGGCCCTGGGCGCCGGACAAAGCCCGGGCAGCCTGCGCTCCATCACACTCGGTTTTCGCGAGTATCAAGGCAGTCTGGATGACGAAACCATCATTGCCGCCAAGACCGCCGAAAGCCTCGGCATCGAGCACACCACGCGCTGGATCCAGCGCAGCGATTTTCGCGGTGAATGGCCACATTTTTTTACTGCCATGGACCAGCCTTCCACTGACGGCGTCAACAGCTATCTGGTAGCGCAATCTGCTGCCCTCAGTCAACTCAAGGTGGCAATATCCGGCCTTGGCGGCGACGAACTGTTCGGCGGCTACCCGAGCTTTCGCGATGTGCCGCGTATACGGCGCTGGGTTCCGCACATGCCGGCCCTGGGCCGCGCTGCGCGCGCATTGTCCGATCCCTTGTTGGGCCGCTTCACCTCCCCCAAATATGCCGGGCTGCTTGAATACGGCGGCAGCTACGCGGGCGCCTATTTGTTGCGCCGCTCCCTGCATATGCCGTGGGAGCTGTCGCGGCTGATGGGCCGCGAGCGCGCCCAAGTCGCGCTGCAGGCGTTGCGCCCGCTTGAACACCTTGAACGCACGGTGCAAGGGCTGACGAGCGAGCGCTGCATCGTGGCGACACTGGAGCTCTCCTGGTACATGCGCAACCAGTTGCTGCGTGACTCTGACTGGGCCGGGATGCATCACGGTGTCGAGATCCGGGTGCCGTTTGCCGATGTCACCGTGATCCGTGCCCTCGCCCCCTTGCTGGCCGGCCGCAACCCGCCGACCAAGGCGCAATTGGGGCGCGCCGTGGCCCACCCGCTCACCGACGCGATTGCCGCTCGCAAGAAGACCGGCTTTTCGGTGCCGGTGCGCGACTGGCTGCGTGAAGATGCGCCCAGCCTGGCGGGCCAGAGGGGTTTGCGCGGCTGGTCCCAGGTGATCAGGCGTAGCAAGGGCGGCAACCGCTTTCTGGCATTTATTACCGACGGTTTCGGGGGGCACGGCGGCATCGCCTTGTACAACCGCGATCTGTTGCAGGCGCTATGCAGCAACCCGACATGTGCCAGCGGAGTGGCGATACCGCGGCACATGCCGAACCCCGCCGAGCCGATGCCGGAAAAGCTCACCTATCTCGACGCTGCAGTCGGCGGCAAGCTGCGCTACCTGGCTGCGGCGGTGCGGCAACTGCGCCACGATCGCAGCTTTGATGTCGTGCTGTGTGGTCACATCAACCTGCTGCCGCTGGCATGGCTGGCGAGCCGGCTGCTGAAGGTGCCGTTGATCCTGATGATCTACGGCATTGATGCCTGGCAGCCGACCAAAAGCCGTCTTGCCAATTGGCTCGCCCACAAGCCCAATTGGGTGGTCTCCATCAGCGATATCACCGCGCAGAAGTTTCGTGCCTGGACCCGCGCCGGCGCCCAGCAGCTGCTGGTGCTGCCGAACGCGATCCACCCTGAATGGTATGGCCCCGGCGCCAAGAACCCAGCCCTGCTGCAGCGCTACCGGCTCGAAGGCAAAACCGTGCTCATGACCCTGGGGCGGCTGGTGTCTGCCGAGCGCCACAAAGGCTTCGATGAAGTGCTCGACATCCTGCCGGCGCTCGCTGGGGTAAGGTCCGACCTGGCCTACCTGGTTGTCGGCGAAGGCTCCGACCGCCGCCGCCTGGAGAAGAAAGTCAGAGCGCTCGGCCTGGTCGATCGCGTTGTGTTTGCCGGCCTCGTGCCAGAGGCCGAAAAGGCCGATCACTATCGCCTGGCCGATGCCTATATCATGGCAAGCCGAGGCGAAGGATTCGGCTTTGTACTGCTTGAGGCAATGGCCTGCGGTGTGCCGGTGGTGGCCAGCAAACTTGACGGAGGCAGGGAAGCGGTGCGAGACGGACAATTGGGCATGCTGGTAGACCCTGGCGATGCTGACAGCCTGAAACGCGCCATTCTGGAAACCCTGGAGCGCCCAACCGGGGTTGTGCCCGAAGGGCTGGCGTATTTTTCCTTCTCCCACTTCGAGGCGCGGGTGCATGCCCTGATCGGGCAAGTGCTTCCAAACCCGGCGCGCTCGGTTGGAGGTCCATGAAAACTGCCCTGATTCTCGGCATTTCCGGTCAGGACGGCGCGTATCTCGCGCGCTTGCTGCTGGAGAAGGGCTATCGCGTGGTCGGCGGCTCGCGCGATGCGCAGATCACCTCTTTCGCCAATCTTGTGCGCCTGGGGATACGTGAGCGCGTCACGCTCGAATCGGTCAGCCTGAACGACTTTCGCAGTGTGCTGCAAACGCTGAGCAAGGTTGATCCGGACGAGGTCTACAACCTGGCAGGCCAGAGCTCGGTCGGCCTCTCGTTTGAGCAACCGGTGGAGACGCTCGAAAGCATTGCCTTTGGCACCCTCAACCTGCTCGAAGCGATTCGCTTCAACGGCAAGGCGGTCAGACTCTACAATGCCGGCTCTTCAGAGTGTTTTGGCAACCTGCCGGACGCTCCAGCCGACGAAAACACGCCGTTTCGCCCGAAAAGCCCCTACGCAGTGGCCAAGGCGACGGCATTTTGGGAAGTGGTCAATTACCGCGAGGCCTATGGTTTGTTTGCCTGCTCCGGCATCCTGTTTAACCACGAGTCGCCGTTGCGCCCGGAACGTTTTGTGACGCGCAAGGTGATTGCTGCGGCTTGTCGCATCGCTGCTGGATCAAAGGAGACCTTGCAACTGGGGGACCTCGCCATCGCGCGCGACTGGGGTTGGGCGCCGGAGTATGTCGAGGCCATGTGGCTGATGCTGCAGCAAGACACGCCGGACGACTACGTGGTTGCCACCGGCAAAACCACAACCCTTCAGGCGTTTGTCGAAACCGCTTTCACCCACCTGGGGCTCGACTGGCGCAAGCACGTGGTGACCGATACCGGGATCGCCAGGCCGAATGAATTGCGGGTGAGCCAGGCCAACGCAGCCAAGGCCCGGGACCGGCTTGGCTGGCAGGCGAAATACGTGATGCATGATGTCGTGCGGCTGATGTGCGAAGACGAAACCAGGGTGGTGCATGCTTAGCCGCCGGTGTATTCAGAGTATGCAGAGCATGCAGAAAGTGTCGCCGCTCCATGAATGACCGGCTGCAAGACCAGTTCTTCGGCCACCAGCATGTGACCGAAATCACCCCGCCCAGAGGTTGGCGCATGCTGGACTGGCGCGAGCTCTGGGCCTACCGCGAATTGTTGTCGGTGCTCACCATGCGCGACATCAAGGTGCGCTACAAGCAAACCGTGCTCGGCGCGGGCTGGGCGATCATCCGCCCGTTTCTGACCATGGTGATTTTCAGCGTGGTGTTCGGCCAGCTGGCGAAAATGCCGTCCGACGGCTACCCGTATCCGGTCTTCGTCTACGCCGCGCTGTTGCCCTGGACCTTCTTCGCAGCGGCGATCAGCACCTCCGGGCAATCATTGATTGGCTCCTCGAATCTGGTGAGCAAGGTCTATTTTCCAAGGCTGATCATTCCGCTTTCGTCAGTGGGGGCGGGGCTGATCGATTTGCTGATCTCCACCGGAATTTTGCTGCTGTTGATGCTCTGGTACGGTGTCGGCTTTACCTGGCATCTGCTGGCCGTGCCGCTGTTGCTGGTGGCGGTGGTGTTTGCCGCGCTGGGGGTGGGCACATTGCTTTCGGCGCTCACCGTCTCCTATCGTGACTTCACGCACCTCACCCCTTTTCTGGTGCAGATCTGGATGTATGTCACGCCGGTGATCTTCCCGGTGACCCTGGTGCCGGAGCGCTGGCAGTGGCTGCTGTATCTCAACCCCATGACCGGCCTGGT